>JBILST010000100.1:0-7897 GCA_044371865.1 Flavobacterium sp. | reverse complement strand
CAAAAAATGGTAAATTTAAAATTGTAAAAGGACCCGGAGCAGCACTTGCTTGATAAATTCTATAATTTAATCTTGCGCTACAAACATTTGAAGTAGGTGTTTTAAAAGATTTTAATTCAGCACCTCTAAGAATAAGATTTCCTGAGTTTTGAACATATGTTCCTAAATTACTATCTGGGAAAATATTTCCACTTGCACCTATTAAATCTGTACCTACACCCGTTACATTATAGAAAGCCCCATCGGTAGCAGTGTTTGTACAGTTTTCAACCCATACTGCTGTTGCAAATGAATTAAAAGTACATGTCGCTATTATTTCAACATTCATTTCGAAAGTTGGTGAACATGGAAAAGTTGCAACTGTAGGTGTAAACACATATAAAAATGTTCCCGCAGTAGCAGTATTTATTTGGGTAACTGGATTTCCAGCTAATGACCATTGACCTGTAACACCATTAATTGAGGTAGTACTTAAAGGAATATTAGCAGCCCCTAAACAGATTGCACCTGGAGTTGAAAAAGTTGGCACAACTGTATCGTTAAGAGTAACTGTAATTTCATCCTCAACAGTATTTATCCCACATGTAATTCTACATTTATAGGTTCCAGATTGATATACGGTTAAAGTGCTAGCCGTTTCTCCTGGAATTACTACTCCATTTAAAAACCATTGATAAGCATCAGCAGTTGTATTAGATGAAACTATTTGATATGAATCAGCACACAACACTTGATTTGTACCTATATTATTTGTACAAACAATATCACAATTTGTTGAACCAGCTCCTGTACCATTTAAATTTGTTTGTGTAAAAGTAACTGTACCTGGTTGATTACTAAAGTTTGTAATTAACACAATATAAATATCATTAAGTTGAGCGTTATTGATAGTGAAATTTTCAACAGAAACAAAAGAATAACTACAAGACGCTATATTATTTGGTATAGTAGTATTTCCGTCAGGAAAATCATGCAAATCATTACATGATGCAGCAAATTCAGCTGGAGTAAAAGGTCCCCAAATAATATAATCTACATCTATGCCATTACCTGTTGCATTATTAGTTTGTGAAATTTGGAAATTTAAATTTCCAGTCTGACTTACTTGCATGAAATACCATGATGGATTTGGAGAAGTACTTAAACAACCTATTGAACCATAACTTGGAACACCTACTGAATTCGTGTAAACTAAACCAGTTTCTCCACAAAATGCAGATGCGTCAGAACAATCAACTGGAGTACCCACACACATAGTAAAAGTAGTGTTTTGACCCGCAGTTCCTGTAAAAGTATATACTCTAATGTAATATGTTTGACCTGGAGTTAAATTTGTAGCTATACTACTATTATTATCACTACAGTACAATTGCGTTAACGCCCCACATGAACCAGAATATACAACATGATACAAATCTGTTGTGCTTCCTGCAACGTTTACAAGCGTAATATTATGTGTTCCTTCCGTAGCCGTAAATTGAAACCAAACATCATCATCGTCATTTCCAGCACATCCATTAGGATTAGGAGAAGGTGTTGCTCCTAAAACAGTACCTGTAACTGAATTGATACAGGCTGTTCCAATATTCACAGGAACATTTATGGCTGAAGCACATTCGTCATTTGATATTAAAGTTGCAAAATTTCTAGGACCTGCCCAAATACTTGAATCAGTTGGGCTACAAATAGCTCTAACGTATACTTCATATGAAGTTGCTGAATTTAATCCTGAAAAACTATAAGATGGAGTACTTACTGTTGCAGTAGGTGTTGCACCATTAGGTGGATATCCAGTACCCGCAGGCTGAATAATAACTTCCCATTGTGTAGCACCTGCATTATCTGTCCATGTAACAGTTCCTGAATCAATTGTTATACCACTTACAACAATATTAGTAGGGGCTGGACAAGTTGGTGGTGTACATGAAGCTGGACCAGTATATAAAACTGTTCCTCTTGTACCAGTATTGAAAGGCTTATTATAAATTTGAACACCTAAAGGATCAATAATTGAAACACCTACTTCTCCTGGAAAAGTTCCTCCAGTATTCCAAAACAATTCAAAAGGTTGGTTACTACATAATGCTACCGTTACATTTACAGGACCTGCACCTGCAGTAAAAGTTCCTCCTATAGTTGCTATTGTTTGACCAAATTGTCTAATTGTCATTGTATTTCCATTCCAACCATCACCAAAGTCATCTGTCATTCTAAAAATAAAATCACATCGTTGAGAAGCTGCACACAATCCTGTGGTAAAAGTTCCTGATTCAGATAAAGGGCTTATATTGTCTTGACCACAAATAGCTCTTACATAAAAATCATAAGATGTAGCAGCAGTAAGACCAGTTAAGGTATAAGAATTATTTGTAGTAATCCCTGTAACAATTGTACCAGCACCTGTTCCAGGAGTAAAACCAACTGCCCCATATTCAACTTCCCATTGAGAGGCACCTGTTGGGTTGCTCCAACTTAAATTAACAGAAGTATCACCTATAGCTGAAACTAATAAATTAGCTGGCTGTAGACATTGTCTATCAACTTTAACCTTATCTAATATCCAACGATCTCCTAACCCACCTGTAACTTCATGAACAAAAGCAATATGCACATTTTGATTGGCATAGGCATCTAACAAAACGAAAAATTGTTGAAATCCTGTTTCGTTAATTTGTAACTCTGTGTACGTTGCTAAAGTAGTTGTAAATGAAGCGATGTTCTGATCAGTGGTTGACAACATTACTTTGTAAACACTTCCTTGCTCTCCACCCGATACAGATCGTGCAAAAAATCGCACTTGTCCATTTGCAGGCACTGTAACTTGTGGTGTAATCAACCAGTCTTGTGCAAGACCAGGAACACTTCCTTCTCGTGTTGACATAGCCGAAGCCACACCAATAGTCCATTGATTAGGTAGTATTGTATTTCTACCCCATGATTGAACAGTTCCAATGCCGTTATCTGTTACTACCCAACCTGGAGGCGGGAAAGTCGCGCTTTCAAACTCTTCGGATAATTGTCAAAAGGAAAAAAAATTAAAAAACGACATGAAAAAAAGTAATAATTTCTTCATTGTTAATTTATAGTTATGGTTTGATTAATTAGCCAAAGTTACATAATAAATTAACCTAGAAACTTAATATCGATAAAATGCATTTTTTGTCGATAAAATGCATTTTTTGGCTTTGCATATTTTATGTATATTTGTAAAAAATAAAAAAACCTTTGAAATCAATTTCAAAAATATACTTTGCATCTGACCAGCATTTTGGAGCACCCACTCCAGAATTAAGTTTTCCAAGAGAACAAAAATTCGTTCAATGGCTTGATATTGTTAAGAAAGATGCTGACGCAATTTTTTTATTAGGTGATTTATTCGACTTTTGGTTTGAATACAAAACAGTTGTTCCAAAAGGTTTTATAAGGGTTTTAGGCAAATTAGCTGAAATTAAAGATTCAGGTATTCCAATCTATTTTTTTGTAGGTAATCACGATTTGTGGATGAGCGATTATTTCCAAAAAGAATTAAACATCCCCGTTTATCATGATAATCAAGAATTCACGTTTAATGGAAAAACATTTTTGATTGGTCACGGTGATGGAAAAGGTCCAGGCGACATGGGTTACAAACGAATGAAAAAAGTCTTCACCAATCCGTTTTCAAAATGGTTATTTGGTTGGTTGCATCCCGATATTGGTGTAAAGTTAGCGCAATATTTATCGGTAAAAAACAAACTGATTTCAGGCGCCGAAGATGTAAAATATTTAGGAGAAGACAATGAATGGTTAGTACAATATTGTAAACGAAAATTAGAAACTAAACCTTACAATTTTTTTGTTTTTGGTCATCGTCATTTACCATTAGAAATTGAATTAACCTCAGATTCAAAATACATCAATTTAGGCGACTGGATTGGGTATTTTACTTATGGCGTTTTTGATGGCGAAAAAATGGAACTGAAAGAATTCAAAAATTAAATCGTTTCCAAATCTTTTTCGATATCCAATTCTCTAAATTTTGGCGATGCTACAGCAGTAACTCCAACAATACCCAAGGTCATCATTCCACCAAAAACAACTGCTGGAACTACTCCCATAATTTTGGATGCTAAACCACTTTCAAAAGCACCTAATTCATTAGACGAACCCACAAAAATCGAATTCACAGAAGACACACGTCCGCGCATATGGTCAGGTGTGTAAATTTGAAGAATGGTTTGTCGAATTACGACAGAAATTCCATCCGTAACACCACTCAAAAATAAAGCTACAACAGATAACCAAAAGTTGGTAGATAATCCGAAAACGATGATACAAACCCCAAATCCGAAAACGGCTAACAACAATTTTTTACCTGCTTTTTGATGTAACGGAATAGAGGTAGCCACTAACATCGTAATCAACCCACCAATGGCTGGTGCGGCTCTCAAAATTCCGAAACCTTCTGAACCTACTTTTAGAATATCTTGCGCAAAAATGGGTAATAAAGCAACTGCTCCACCGAATAAAACCGCAAACATATCAAGCGAAATCGCATTCAAAATAGGTTTTGAATGAAATACAAACGATAATCCTTCTTTCAAACTTTTGAAAATCGGTTCGCCTATTTTTGGATTTAAAATCGGTTTTCTTTCGATTTGTGCTAGCACCATTAAAGCAATTAGCACACAAAAAACCACAAAAACCAACGACCAAAACACGCCAAACCAACCAATTGCAAATCCCGCCAAAGCAGGACCGATTACAGCAGCCACTTGCCAAGTGGAACTGCTCCAAGTCGCTGCATTTGGTTGTTCTTTTTTAGGAATAATTAATCCCAATAAACTAAAAACTGACGGGATTAAAAAAGCGCGAATGATGCCGCCTACAAAAACTAAAGCGTAAATTCCATAAAGAATGGTGTTTTTAGAAAAAGATTCGATAAAATTTGGATGAACTAAAAGACATAACAAAGCGCTAATTGCTGCTAATCCTGAAAAACACTTGATTAACAAACCTTTTTTCTCGTTTTGATCTACAATGTGTCCGGCAAACAAAGCCATACTTATCGCCGGAATGATTTCCATCAAACCAATTAAACCTAATGATAACGGATCTTTCGTCATGCGATACACTTCCCACTCAATCAATACAAATTGCATCGACCAAGCCAATACAATAAACAAGCGCATGGCTAAAAACCAGCGAAATTCGGGAATTCGTAAGGAAGAAAAAGGATCTTTTTTAGATTTTGATGCCACGAATGCACTCTAATTAAATTTTACAAAAAATATAAACTAAACACTCGATACTGAACACTGAACACTTATCTAATATCGCGTAATTGCAGTTGCAAAGTTACAGTATCTTTCCATTCATTTTCTTCCAAAGAAAAAATAGCATCAAATTTCTTTTTATTGGAAACCAATTCTAACTTATTTCCCAATCCAAAACCAATTGCGCCAAAACTTTCCGATTTTCCTTGTTTTACAAATGCTTTCAAATGTTCGTTGTCCGAACCTAATGTTTTCGCATAACCTGAATCGGTTAATTCTTTCGCTAAAAATAATGGTGTCATATTTTCTGGTCCGAAAGGTTCAAATTGTTTCAACAAGCGCATTAATTTTGGATTAATTTCGGATAATTCTATTTCGGCATCATATGAAATTTCAGGCGTCAACAAATCGGGATGAATGGTTTCTTGAACGACTTTTTCGAAGGCATTTTTGAAATTTTCATAATTTTCTTCCAAAAGCGTCATTCCAGCCGCATACATGTGACCACCGAATTGTTCCAAATGTTCAGCACACGCTTCCAATGCATTATACACGTCAAAATCTTTCACAGAACGAGCCGATGCTGCTAATTTTTCACCACTTTTCGTAAAAACAATGGTCGGACGATAGTAATTTTCTACCAATCGTGAAGCCACAATTCCGATAACGCCTTTGTGCCAATTTTCTTGATATACAACGGTTGAAAATCGTTTTTGCTCGTTATTTTCTTCGATTTGAAGTAAAGCTTCTTTCGTAATTTGTTTGTCTAATTCTTTTCTGTCGGAATTATGCTGTTCAATTTCGGAGGCAAATTGTTCGGCTTGATCTAAATCATATTCGGTTAATAATGCAACGGCTTCGTTTCCGTGTTTGATTCTTCCTGCTGCATTAATTCTTGGTGCTACGATGAAAACTACATCAGTAATTGTCAGCACTTTCTTCTTTACATTTTGAATTAGCGCTTTAATTCCTGGTCGCGGATTCGAATTAATGACTTCCAATCCAAATTTCGCCAACACTCGATTTTCACCAGTAATCGGAACAATATCTGCGGCAATGGCTGTTGCAACTAAATCTAAATACAACACTAAATCCTCAATCGTTTGGTTTCTATTTTCCGCTAAAGCTTGAATCAACTTAAACCCAACACCGCAACCACATAATTCATCATACGGATACGAACAATCTTCGCGTTTTGGATCTAAAACCGCAACCGCATCAGGCAAAATATTACCTGGTCTATGATGGTCGCAAATAATGAAATCGATGTTTTTTGCTTTAGCGTAATTGACATGATCAATCGATTTGATGCCACAATCCAAAGCAATAATTAAGGAAATATCGTTGTCTTCAGCATAATCAATTCCCATGTAGGAAATACCATAACCTTCTGCGTATCTATCAGGAATATACGTCGCAACATTGGGATAAAAACTGCGTAAATAACTCGAAACTAAAGAAACAGCAGTTGTTCCATCGACATCGTAATCACCGAAAACTAGGATGTTTTCATTATTAGCAATAGCATTTTCAATTCGCACCACCGCTTTGTCCATATCTTTCATCAGATACGGATTGTGTAAATCGGCTAAAGTGGGACGGAAAAAGGTTTTGGCTTGTTCGAAGGTTTCAATTCCTCGCTGAACTAATAATTTTGCGATGATTGCATCAACTTGAAGAGCACTCTGAATGGCTTGTACTTTTTCTGGATTTGGCTTAGATTTTGGATTCCAACGCATAGTTTAATTACGAATTAAAAATTATGAATTATTTTATTTTGGCTTATATAATTGAATGACAAAGGTATAAATATTTTTTATTTCAGCTACAGATTGCACTGATTATAAGGATTAAATCCGTGGTAATCCTTTAATCCGTGGCAAAAATTTATTGCTTATGATAAAAAATCGCTACCTCAACTTTTGCAAATTGACGGAACATTTCCATTACGCCGCAATATTTTTCTGCGGATAAATTCACCGCTTTTTCTAGTTTTTTTTCGTCTAAATTACTGCCGTAAAAATGGTAATCTACTTTTACTGTGTGATACGTTTTTGGATGTTCATCAGTTAATTCACCTGAAGTTTCAATTTTAAAATCAGCAACTTCTAACTTCATTTTTTCGATTAAAGAAGCGACGTCTAAACCTGTGCAACCAGCCAAAGCCGATAACATCAACGCTTTGGGACGCAAGCCTTTTCCATCGCCTCCATTTTCAGGACCAGCATCAATTGAAATAATATCGCCACTTGGATTAGTGGACTCAAATTGCATGTTACCTTTCCAGGTGGTAGTTATGTTGTGTGTTTCCATTTAAAAAATATTATTATATTAACCTGAAATCGAGCAACCATAGCATTTAAGATTGTAAATTTTCGGCAACCACAAAAACAAACTAATTGCTATTAATAATAGAACCCAAGTTGTTATATTTAATTTACGATAAAAAAATCGATATAATGATATGATAAAAAACAATAAGGCAAAAAAAGAAATCTCAATAGTTATGTTATCAGCTAAAGCTAGATGACTATTTACCAACTTTTGAAAATATGCAATAATAACAAAGTAAATAAAAGCATTTATTGTTAGCAAAATAAAAAAGAATAATCCTACTTTCTTAAAACTCATCATCCTTTAGT
>JBILST010000099.1:0-7915 GCA_044371865.1 Flavobacterium sp. | reverse complement strand
TGAATGCTTTCCAAAAGTCTTATTATAATTCAATGTGTTGGTAACAACATATTTATTTTGAGAAGTATTTTGAACATAACCATATCCACCAGGAGAATTTACTTCAAAACTTCTTTCTTTTTGCTCAAGATTTAACCTATCAACACCAAAATCAACTCTATAAGTCAAACCGTTTAAAATTTTGTAATCAGCAAAAATATTACCAAATGTTCTCGATGTTTTTGCATCATTAATATCTAAAGCCTCGATAGCAACAACATTCGCAATAAAACCTGTATTAACAAAATTACCATTAGCATCATATGGAGAAATCCAAGGAGCTTGTAAGTATGCAGAAGTGAATGGAGCAAATGTCGAATTTTCAGAACCAACCCTGTCATTTTTCACCTCACTTAAACCTAAATTAGCACCAACTCTAATTCTATCATTTACTTCACTTTCCACAGAAACTCTACCTGTATTAGAAGATAACTCATTACCAATTATAAAGCCTTGCTGCTCTGAGTTACCAAAACTTAACGAGTAAACAGTATTATCTGTACCTCCCGAAACACCTGCATAAGTATTTCTAGAATAACCTGTTCTATCAACACCATTTAACCAGTCAAAATCATTACCTGTTTGAAAAGTAGCCGGATTATCTCCACGAGCCGATAAAAAAGAACGGAATTGATCAGCATTCATCATACTTAACAAGTCTGTAGATTCAGTAATTGAAAAATTTTGATCAATTGTTACAACAGCAGCCTTGTTTTTTCTTCCTTTTTTAGTTGTAATCAATACAACACCATTCGATCCTCTAGAGCCATAAATAGCAGTTGCAGCAGCATCTTTAAGAACCGTTTGAGTCTCAATATCATTTGGATTAATCTCTAACAAAGGATTTAAAGATTGTCCCCCTTGACCCGAAGTAAAACTTAGATCATTCATTGGAACACCGTCAATAACATAAAGTGGTCTACCACCAGCATTGATGGAAGCATTACCACGAATCTTAACCACGGTAGCCCCACCCAAAATACCAGAAGACTGAACCACCTGAACACCAGCTGCTTGACCTTGAAGCATCTGTTGAGGAGACAAAACAGTTAAGTTCTCCATAGACTCACTACTAACAGTTTTCACTGAAGAAATAACTTTTTCTTTCTTTAGATTACCATAACCTAAAACTACTACATCTTTACCCTCAACTACATCATCTTTCATTGATACGTTGTAAGAATTAGCAGTTCCAACAGTTATTGAAACCATTTTTTTACCTGTGTAAGAGACTTCTAACACATCATTTTGTTTTGCACTGATAGTATATTTACCATCAAAATCAGTTGTTGTACCGCGAGTTGTTCCTTCCACAACTACGTTAGCACCTGCAATTGGGCCTAGGTCATCAGAAACCACACCCGTAACAGTTTTCTCTTGCGCGAACGAAAACTGCATTGTAAACGCTACTAAAAGCGTAAAAATCCATTTGAACTTCGATCTCATATTAAATTTATTTGAGTTAGTTATTCCGCAAACTTCTTAATTATTTCTTAAATAAACAAATAATACTTCGGAATATTACTAATTTATTTTTGTTAAAGTTTTTGTTTTAAAAAAACATTTTGCGAAATGATACTACAAAATAGATAACAATATCGCAAAAAGGTTGCGTCAAAAATTATATTTTTGTCAAAAAAAAGTATGTTAAGTAAAAGTTACAGTAATTTATTATTGGAATGTGGCACCGACGAAGCTGGCAGAGGATGCCTAGCTGGTCCGGTAACTGCTGCCGCAATTTTACTTCCTGAATTTTTTGAACTTAACCTACTTAATGATTCAAAACAATTGTCTGAAAAAATCAGAGAAAAACTAAAACCAGAAATTGAAGCCAAAGCCATTTCATTTACAGTAACCCATATCTTTACTAACGAAATTGACGAAATAAACATTCTGAACGCTTCCATGAAAGCAATGCAAGAATCTATTTTAATGTTAAAACCTTTACCTGAATATATAATTGTTGATGGAAATCGTCCGCTAAATGGCAAATTAGGAATGAAACAAAAAACAGGTAAGATTTTTACAAATGAAGAAATTAAGATTTTAAAATCAATTCCAAGTACAAGTATTATTAAAGGAGATAGCAAATATTTGAGTATAGCTGCCGCTTCAGTTTTAGCAAAAACGTACCGAGACGAATATATGGATAAAATCCACGAAGAGTTTCCAATGTATAATTGGAAGAAAAACAAAGGTTATCCAACAAAAGAACATAGAGAAGCTATTAAAAAATATGGTCCTTGTAAATACCATCGGATGAGTTTCCGATTATTGCCTGAGCAATTGAGTTTGGAATTTTAGAATTTACACAGAGACTCACAGAGTTTTTTTTTATTTTGATTGTGTTTATAAGAGCTATACAGAGCACATCATTTATTTGAATTTGCAATTGAACTTATTCTTGCTCTTGAATTTTAAACAATGTCCGCTTCAAATAAATCTTGAAAATGTTTTAGGATTTTTTCTTTTACTTCTTGTTCATCTACTTCTCTTCTTAATTCTACGTGCATTGAAGTAACTGCCTTTCCTTTTATTCCACATGGAATAATATTATCAAAATAACCCAAATCAGCATTTACGTTTAAGGCGAAGCCATGCATGGTTACCCAACGTGAGGCACGAACCCCCATAGCACAAATTTTTCTTGCGAATGGTGTCCCTACATCAAACCAAACTCCGGTTTCTCCTTCGCTTCGGGTTCCGGTTAAACCGTATTCTGCTAAAGTTAGAATAATGGCTTCTTCTAAAAAGCGTAAATACTTATGAATATCGGTAAAAAAGTTTTCTAAATCTAAAATAGGATAACCCACAATTTGTCCTGGTCCATGATACGTAATATCTCCTCCTCTATTGATTTTGTAAAAAGTGGCGCCTTTAGATTCCAACTGTTTTTCAGAAAGTAATAAATTTGAGACATCCCCGCTTTTTCCCAACGTATAAACATGCGGATGCTCTACGTATAAAAAATAGTTTGGTGTAGCAATTGAAGTTTCCTCTCTCCTATTTTGCACTTTGATATCCACAATTTCTTTGAATAATTCTTCTTGATAATCCCAAGTGTCTTTGTAATCTTTATTTCCTAAATCTTGAAGTTGGACTTTTTTGTTCATGATGACCGAAATTGTGTTTTGAAAAGTGATGCAAAGGTACGAATAGTTTTTTGATGATGGAAGTTGGATGATGGGTGATGGAAGAAGAAACCTGAAACCTGAAACTTGAAACTTGAAACTTGAAACTTGAAACTTGAAACTTTTGAACTTGAAACAAAATAAATTATCTTTGCACGCTTAAATACAATACTATGCAACTTTCGGAACAAGAAATCATTAGAAGAGACAAACTAAACGCTTTACGCGAACTTGGAATTAACCCTTATCCAGCGGATTTATTTCCGGTGAATCACACTTCAAAGCAAGTGAAGGAAAATTTTGAAGAAGGTAAGAAGGTTATTTTGGCTGGACGTTTAATGAGTGTTCGTGATCAAGGAAAAGCTTCGTTTGCTGAATTACAAGACAGCGAAGGAAGAATTCAGTTGTATTTTAATCGGGATGTGCTTTGCGAAGGTGAAGACAAAACACTTTACAATCAGGTTTTCAAAAAATTAACCGATTTAGGTGACTTTATTGGAATTGAAGGGGAATTATTCATGACGAAAGTAGGCGCTATGTGCGTTCGTGTAGATGATTTTAAAATGTTGAGCAAAACATTAAAACCGCTTCCGTTACCAAAAACTGACGAAGAAGGAAATGTTTTTGATGCGTTTACGGACCCAGAATTACGCTACCGTATGCGTTATGTAGATTTAGTAGTAAATCCGCAAGTGAAAGAAGTTTTCATGAAAAGAACAAAATTGTTCACAGCTATGAGAACATTTTTCAATGAAGCAGGTTATATGGAAGTGGAAACTCCGGTCTTACAATCGATTCCTGGTGGAGCGGCTGCGCGTCCATTTATTACACATCATAATAGTTTAGATATTCCATTATACATGCGAATTGCTAACGAATTATATCTAAAAAGATTAATCGTTGGTGGATTTGATGGTGTTTACGAGTTTTCGAAGAACTTCCGTAACGAAGGAATGGACAGAACCCACAATCCAGAATTTACCGCAATGGAAATTTATGTAGCTTATAAAGACTACAACTGGATGATGGAAATGACAGAAAATTTATTAGAATATTGTGCTACTCAGGTAAACGGAACCACAGAAGCTACTTTTGGCGAACATAAAGTAAACTTTAAAGCGCCTTACGCAAGAGTAACGATGACCGATGCGATTAAACAATTCACAGGTTTTGATATTACAGGAAAAACAGAAGACGAATTGCGTGAAGCTGCAAAATCGATGGGAATCGAAGTAAACGATACCATGGGTAAAGGAAAATTAATTGATGAAATTTTTGGCGAGAAATGTGAAGGTAACTTCATTCAACCAACCTTCATTACCGATTATCCGAAAGAAATGTCACCATTGTGTAAATTGCACCGTGATAATCCAGAATTAACTGAGCGTTTTGAGTTGATGGTTTGTGGAAAAGAAATCGCAAACGCTTATTCAGAATTAAACGACCCAATTGATCAACGTGAGCGTTTTGAAGCACAAATGGCATTAGCCGAAAAAGGTGATGATGAAGCCAACGGAATTATCGATGAAGATTTCTTAAGAGCTTTAGAATACGGAATGCCACCAACATCTGGTTTAGGAATTGGAATGGATCGATTAATTATGTTCTTAACCAACAATCAATCGATTCAAGAAGTATTGTTCTTCCCACAAATGCGTCCAGAGAAAAAAGGACCAGAATTAACAGAAGACGAAAAACACATTATCGAAATTTTAAAAGCTAACGAAGGAATTTCGATTGGTGATTTAAAAATAAAAGCAGATTTAAGCGGTAAAAAATGGGATGCTGCTAGCAAAGGCATTAGCAAACATGGATTACTCAAAATAGAAGTAAATGGCGATAATAAAATTGCCGTTTATACAGGAAAATAAATGCTACACTAAAAGACTTCAATTTTTGAAGTCTTTTTTTTTACTTTTACAAAAATCAACTCTCTTAAAATGAAAAAAATCAGCTTTCTACTATTAATATGCAATGGATTTATATCATTAGCACAAAATCCAACATTCACATGGAGCGAAGGTAATTCTTCAATTGAAAATGAACTCAATTATTCGATTCAAAACTATTTTGATGGTAAACGAATTTTTAATGTAAAATCAATCTACAACGATAAAATTTTCAACAAAGATGTTTTTGTAGATATATTTTCGCCAAATGATGATTTTGAAAAAGATGAAAGTAATTTTTCTATTGGCATAGAACAACCTGTGATGGGATTGAATACAAAAACAATAAATACTCTATTTCCACTTTCAAATAAGGAATATGTATATTTTGTGACTGAGTTTAATAGCGAAACTAAAGAATTTGAACTTTTTACACAAAAAGTAAATATTGATACCGGAACAAAAACAAAGGCAAGCTTTTTATTAAAAATGCCTGCAAAAAATGCGTTTAATATTGGCGACTATTTTATTGCTCAATCTGAAAACAAACAATTTTACGGGATAGTTTCCCGTCCAACAGGTGATAAAAAGCTAAACGAAAAGTCAACACTTTATGTTATAGATTCAAATTTTAAAATCGTAAAAAGCAAAGAATATGAATTTGGATTTACCACAAAACAGTCGTTCGATATTAAAATTCACATAACAAATAATGGCAATATAGCGCTAGTAAGAGAACTTGATTTACCCAAAATAAAGCCTTACAAATCACTTTTTTATTGGGATACAAAAACAGAAAATATTGCAGAACACAATTTAAAACAAGATTTAGACTTTCAACTTTCTCAATTCAAATGGAAAGAATCTGAAAACGGAAGCTATTTTATTGCAGGTGTTAGCGACGGAAAAAGAAAAGTAACCATTGATTTAGGAGGAGCCTTGCCTGAAGGAAATCCAGTTAATGAATTACTATTAATGCATTTTGATGCAACAGGAAAAATAACTCTAAACATAAAAACGACTTTAGAAAAACAAAATAATTTAAATTTTGAAAAAGTAATTCTAAAAGATAATAAATTGTGGATACTTTGTAATGAACTATATACTGGATCTAAAAGATTACCTGCTCCTGACCCAGCAAAACCGTTAGAAAGACCCATAGAATATTCCTATGTTTCAACAGGCTACGGTATAATCAAACTAGATGCTACAACAGGAAAAATCGATTGGTTTACCCGAATTAACAACCTAGAACCATTAACGACAATGGAGACCATTTAAAATATTTGTATTTCTTTAGAAATAATCAATTGGTTTTGATATATAACGATTCTAGAGATATTAATCCAAATTCCAAGTATTTTGTTCGCGATAGTCGTTTTGCTGTAACAAGTATCATTAACAATGAAGGAGAAATTGTAAGCACAAAAGATATTCCCAATTCAGGCGTAGGTAAAACATATAATTTTTGTTATGAATTGGACTTATCCTTTGCTTTACCTGTAGATGAAACTACTTTCATTGTTCGCTCTCGTTGTGGAAATTCTGCACGATATGGTTATTTAAAATTGTAGTTAAAAATATTTTTTTAGAGAAATATTAAACTTTTTTATATTTACATAGTCTTATATAGACAAAACATAAATACACAAATAAATTATGAAAAAACTTATTTTAGTTATTGCACTTACATTAAGTAGCTTAACATTTGCTCAAAGTAGAAAATCTATTGAAATGACTCCAGAACAAGTTGCTGAGCTTCAAACCAAAAAAATGACCCTTGATTTAGATTTGAATGCAAATCAGCAAAAAGAAGTAAAGGCATTATTATTAGAAGAAGCTAAAAAAAGAGATGCTATTAAAACAGAGATGAAAGCAAGAAAAGCCGAAGATAAAAAAATCACATCGGATGAAAAATATAAAAAACAAATCGAAGTTTTAGACAATCAAATTGAATTAAAATCCAAAATGAAAAAAGTTTTAAACCCAGAACAAATGAAAAAATGGGAAGAAAAACAAAACCATCGTAAAGAAATGATTAGCAAATCTAAAAGAAAAGCAAAAGAAAATAAAGAATAGTTCTAAAAGTTCATACCCTTTTTTTTGTTTTTATTCTAAAAATATTTTAGATTTGACAAACTAAAAATAAATTTTACACAAATTATGAAAAAAATAATCGTTGCATTTGTATTGTTTATTAGCTTTTCAATAACTGCTAATGCTCAAGAGATTAAAAAAGCAAACTCTACTCAAAAAGAATTTGCTCCAATTGAAAAAAAAGAAGTTGACATCAATGAATTAGCTAAAAAAGACACTCAAATATTAGCTGATTTATTACAATTAGATTCCAAAATAGCAAAAGATTTAAACGGCTTATTCCTTTACAAACATAAATCTATGAGTCTTGCTAAGGATGAAAAAGAAAAAGCACAAATTAGTGAGCAAATTGAAGCTAAACTAAGAGCTGGTTTTACTCCAAGTCAAATGGAAAAAATAACAAGTCAGGCTAATTTACTTTATAAATTAACACATTAATTTTAAATTCATAAGAAAATTAACTCTATCCTTATTCAGGTTAGATTTTTTAAAAAAGCGATTATATTCTAAAGCAATTTAGAGTTTAATCGCTTTTTTGTTTTATCAAATCATAGAACCAATCAAGAATAAGTAAGTTAATATATTCCATTTCTACAATTATTCATTCTGGCATTGCAGATAAAGGATTTTAATTACACGAATAAACACATCCAATTTAATAATATTTTATCTATAAATAGGCATTAAGCTAATACTCTTAAAATAAATATTACAAAAAAGTAAAACAAATACAATAGACAAAATAAAGTATTTCATTTT
>JBILST010000098.1:0-7963 GCA_044371865.1 Flavobacterium sp. | reverse complement strand
TATTGAAAACTAAATTAGTAGATATGGACTTATCTGTTAGAGCATTAAATTGCTTAAAAGCAGCTGAAGTTGATACCTTAGGTGACTTAGTTTCTTTCAACAAAAACGACTTAATGAAGTTCCGTAATTTTGGTAAAAAATCATTAACTGAATTAGATGAGTTAGTGGCTAATAAAAACCTAACTTTTGGAATGGATCTTACTAAATATAAATTAGATAAAGAGTAATTGCTTCATATTTTGCGCTCCTTTATGGATTGATGCAAGATGAAGATAAATAAAACACGTCATGAGACACGGAAAAAAATTCAATCATTTAAGTAGACAAAAAGGACATAGAAGAGCTATGTTAGCTAATATGGCTTGTTCTTTAATCGAACATAAACGTATTAATACAACTGTAGCTAAAGCTAAAGCTTTAAAACAATTTGTTGAACCACTAGTTACAAAATCAAAAGAAGATACTACTCACAATCGTCGTACAGTTTTCTCTTATTTAAGAGATAAATATGCGGTTACAGAATTGTTCAGAGAAGTTGCTGCTAAAGTTGGTGACCGTCCAGGAGGATACACTCGTATCATCAAGTTAGGTAACCGTTTAGGAGATAACGCAGATATGGCAATGATTGAATTAGTAGATTTCAATACTATTTACAACGGTGGTAAAAAAGAAGTTAAGAAAACAACTCGTCGTGGTAAGGCTAAAAAAGCAGAAGGAACTCCTGAAGCTCCTGTAGCTGACACAACTGTTGCTGATCAAACTGATGAAACTTCTTCAACAACTGAAGCTACAGAATAATCATGAAACCATTCATGTAAAAATAATAAGGATAGACTTTTTTAAGTTTATCCTTTTTTTTTGGTTTTACGAATCAAACAGTTGAAAAAAACAACTTTTATAACTAAATTTGCACACACAACAACACAGTACAATGAAATACAACAATCGATCTAAGGCCGTTTTATTGTTAAAAGACGGAACTATCTTTCACGGAAAATCTATCGGTATCGAAGGCGTAACTTTTGGAGAAGTAGCTTTCAATACGGGAACTACAGGTTATCAAGAAATTTTTACCGATCCTTCTTATTTCGGTCAAATTATGGTTACTACTAATGCACATATTGGAAACTACGGCGTTAATGAGAAAGATGTAGAGTCTGATTCGGTTAAAATTTCTGGATTAGTGTGTAAAAATTTTAGTTTTAATTTTTCACGCGTAGATGCCACTGAAAGTCTATTTGATTATTTAAAAAAACAAAATCTTATTGTAATTTCTGATGTAGATACTAGAGCATTAGTAAGTTATATTAGAGATAATGGCGCGATGAATGCAGTTATTTGTACTGATGACACTCCAATTGAAGTTTTGAAAGAAAAATTAGCGCAAGTTCCCGATATGAACGGATTAGAATTGGCTTCTAAAGTTTCAACTACAGAACCTTATTTCTTTGGCGAAGCTTCTGCTACATATAAAATTTCAGCTTTAGATTTAGGAATAAAGACTAATATTCTTAGAAATTTAGCGAAGAGAGATTGCTACATCAAAGTTTTTCCATACAATGCTTCATTTGAAGATTTGAAAGCATTTAATCCTGATGGATATTTCTTATCAAACGGACCTGGTGATCCAGAACCTTTAGAATGTGCACAAGAGGTTGCGAAACAAATTCTTAATGAAAATAAACCATTATTTGGAATTTGCTTAGGACATCAAATTATTGGATTAGCGAATGGAATTTCAACTTATAAAATGTTCAACGGTCACCGTGGAATCAATCATCCTGTTAAAAATATAATTACAGGAAAAGGTGAAATTACTTCTCAAAATCATGGTTTTGCTATTGTACGTGAAGAGTTGGATAAACACCCAGATTTCGAATTAACACATGAACATCTAAATGATGGAACAGTAGCAGGAATGCGTATGAAATCTAAAAACTGTTTTTCAGTACAATACCATCCAGAAGCAAGTCCTGGACCTCACGATTCAAGTTATTTATTCGACCAATTTATCGAAAATATAAAAACTGCAACCAACTAAAACGTTATCGTTTATAAGTTTTTTGAGTTTCTAATTATGATTAGATTTTAAATTATAAATTTGTTATTATTCACAAGATAGTAAATTAAATAAAATATAAAATGAGTATAATTATCAAAGTTCACGCTAGACAAATTTTAGATTCACGTGGAAACCCAACAATCGAAGTTGATGTAGTTACAGATAACGGAATTTTAGGAAGAGCAGCTGTTCCAAGCGGTGCTTCTACTGGCGAACATGAAGCTGTAGAGCTTCGTGATGGCGGTAAAGCATATATGGGTAAAGGTGTTTTAAAAGCTGTTGAAAATGTAAATACAAAAATCGCAGAAGCAGTTGTAGGGATGTCTGTTTTTGAACAAAATTTAATCGACAAAATGATGATTGAATTAGACGGAACAGCAAATAAATCAAACTTAGGAGCAAATGCAATCTTAGGTGTTTCTTTAGCGGTGGCAAAAGCAGCAGCTAATGAATTAGGAATGCCATTGTATCGTTATGTTGGAGGTGTTTCTGCAAATACATTGCCAGTTCCAATGATGAATATCATCAACGGAGGTTCGCATTCTGATGCTCCAATTGCGTTTCAAGAATTTATGGTCATGCCAGTTAAAGCTAAAGATTTCACGCACGCTATGCAAATGGGAACTGAAATCTTCCATAACTTGAAAAAAGTATTACACGATAGAAATCTATCTACTGCAGTAGGTGATGAAGGTGGATTTGCTCCAAATTTAGCAGGAGGTACAGAAGATGCTTTAGATTCAATCAAATTAGCGGTTACAAACGCTGGTTATACTTTTGGTGATGATGTAATGATTGCTTTAGACTGTGCAGCTTCTGAGTTTTATGTTAACGGAAAATACGATTACACTAAATTTGAAGGAGATACTGGAAAAATTAGAACTTCTGAAGAACAAGCTTCTTATTTAGCTGAATTAGCGGCTAATTATCCAATTATTTCTATCGAAGACGGAATGTATGAAGATGATTGGGAAGGTTGGAAATTATTAACAGAAAAAATTGGAGATAAAGTACAGTTAGTGGGTGACGATTTATTCGTAACAAATGTAGAAAGATTATCTCGTGGTATTAGTCAATCTATTGCGAATTCAATTTTAATTAAAGTAAATCAAATAGGTACTTTAACAGAAACCATTGCAGCTGTAAATATGGCGCACAATGCTGGATATACTTCTGTAATGTCACACCGTTCAGGAGAAACAGAAGATAACACGATTGCAGATTTAGCAGTTGCTTTAAACTGTGGACAAATCAAAACTGGTTCGGCTTCTCGTTCTGATCGTATGGCAAAATACAATCAATTATTAAGAATTGAAGAAGAATTGGCAGACGTAGCTTATTTTCCTGGCGTAAATGCTTTTAAAGTAAAAAGATAATAATCTTTTGTTATGTTGTTCGAAACCTCGGAATCGTTCAGTATCTAATTATATAGCCCTTTCAGAAAAAATTTTGAGAGGGTTTTTCATGTATATTATTTAACCATAAATTATAATAATTTTCTTTATTGTTCGAGGATTATTTGTTAAATTCGCAACATACATAAATATTTATCAAAAAACACATTATATTAATATGTCAAATACTGCAATATTAGAGCTTGATGGCAAGAAGTATGAGTTCCCAGTTATCGTAGGGACTGAAAATGAAGTTGCTATCGACATCGACAAACTACGTAGTGCTTCTGGTGCTATTACTATTGATCCAGGGTATAAAAATTCGGGTTCATGTACAAGTGAAATTACTTTTTTAGATGGTGAAGAGGGGATTTTACGTTATAGAGGATATTCTATTGAAGATTTAGCAGATAAAGCTAACTTCTTAGAAGTTTCATATTTATTGATTTTTGGTGAGTTGCCAACGGCGGCTCAATTAGAGAAGTTTGAAAATGACATTCGCAAGTACACTTTAGTAAATGAGGAAATGAAAAACATCATTGATGGTTTTCCTAAAACGGCTCATCCAATGGGTGTTTTAGCTTCGTTAACAAGTGCTTTAACTGCATTTAATCCTAAGTCTGTGAATCCTCACAACGAAAAAGAAATGTATGATGCAGTTTGTAAAACCATGGGTAAATTCTTAGTGATTGCTACTTGGACTTACAGAAAATCAATGGGGTATCCATTGAACTATTATGATAATACAAAAGGATATGTTGATAATTTCATGCGTTTGATGTTTGAATTACCAACTGGACCATACATAGCAGATCCAAAAGTTGTGGATGCTTTAGATAAATTATTCATCTTACATGCTGATCATGAGCAAAACTGTTCTACTTCTACAGTAAGAATCGTAGGTTCTTCTCACGCTGGTTTATTTGCTTCTATTTCTGCTGGAGTTTCTGCACTTTGGGGACCACTTCATGGAGGTGCTAACCAAGCAGTTTTAGAAATGTTGCAAGAAATCCATAACAATGGAGGTGACGTAGCTAAATTCGTTTTAAAAGCAAAAGATAAAGACGACCCATTCCGATTAATGGGATTCGGACACCGTGTTTATAAAAACTTTGACCCAAGAGCAACGATTATTAAAAAAGCAGCTGATGATGTGTTAACTGCTTTAGGTGTTGATGATCCATTGTTAGATATTGCAAAACAATTAGAAAAAGTAGCTTTAGAAGACGAGTATTTCAAATCAAGAAACTTATATCCAAACGTAGATTTCTATTCAGGAATTATCTACCGCGCTATGGGAATTCCAGTTGAAATGTTTACTGTTTTATTTGCTATTGGTAGATTACCAGGTTGGATTGCACAATGGAAAGAAATGAGAGTAAACAAAGAACCAATTGGTCGTCCTAGACAAGTATATACAGGATATCCATTACGTCCTTTTAAAGAAGTAAAAAATAGATAATATTCATAAAAAAACCACTCCAAAGAGTGGTTTTTTTTATTCAGATTGTTTTGATTCTTCTGTTGCTTCTGAAATAATTATTTCTGATGCTTCAGTAGCTGTTGCTTCTTTTTTTTGTTCCAAAGATTCTTTTAAGTTGTGGGCTTTTTCTTCAACCCAACCTGCAGCTTCCGCGGTTTTTTCTTTTGCGATTTCGACAATTTCTGCGACTTTTTCAGGAACTCCCATTTCTTCGAGTTTGTCCGATACTTTTTCGGTTACATTTTCAACCGTTTCTTTTACTTCTTCGGCAACGTTTGCGGCTTTTTCAGCTACGTTTTCTGCCGCTTCACTTAAGTTTTCTTTTGCTATTTCGGCTTTCTCCTTTGCTTTTCCAAAAAGAGAATTGAAAAAATTTGATAGTCCCATTTTAAATTGATTTTATAGTTTTCTCAAATTTAATCATTTATAAATCAATTACTGTTAATTCTTTATGAATTAATAAAAGACAACCCGTAAAAATTCTCGTTTCCTTTTTCTATATTTGCCAAAAGCCAAAATCTATGTTACAATTAAATGTAAAAAACGAAACTTCCCGATTAAGGGCTGTAGTGCTTGGTACTGCCGAAAATAACGGTCCAACACCTACTATTGAAGAAGCATATGATCCAAAGTCTTTAGAGCATATTAAAGCCGGAACTTATCCAGTTGAAGAAGATATGGTGAAAGAAATGGAAGCATTTAACGCCGTATTTCAAAAATATGATGTTAAAGTTTTCAGACCTCAAATTATTGAAAATTACAATCAAATTTTCGCCAGAGACATTGGATTTGTAATTGATGATACATTTATCAAAGCCAATATTTTACCTGATAGAGAGCGAGAATTAGACGCCATTCAGTATGTAATTGATCAAATTGATCCGAAGAAAGTTGTGCGTCCACCCGAAGAAGTACATATTGAAGGAGGAGATGTGATGCCTTGGAATGATTATATTTTTATAGGTACATACAAAGGTTCGGATTATAAAGATTATATAACTGCAAGAACAAATTGGCAAGGAGTTGATTATATTAAAAACTTGTTTCCAAATAAAATTGTGAAATCATTCGATTTAGTGAAATCAAAAATAGAACCAAGAGATAATGCTTTGCATTTAGATTGTTGTTTTCAACCAGTGGGAACTAATAAAGGAATTATTTATAAAAGCGGTTTCCGTGAAGAAGCAGACTATATGTTTTTAGTAAACTTGTTCGGAAAAGAGAATTTATTCCATATTGAAAGAGAGGAAATGTATCACATGAATTCAAATGTGTTTTCAATTGCTCCTGATGTAGTAGTTTCAGAAAAGAATTTTACACGATTGAACAATTGGCTTAGAGAACAAGGTTTTACAGTTGAAGAAATTCCGTACGCTGAAATAGCCAAACAAGAAGGATTGTTGAGATGTTCAACTTTACCATTAATTAGAGATTAAAAACTTTGTTTCAAGTTGTAAAACCTGAAACTTCAAACATAAATATAAAATGAACCAAACCACTAATTCCCTTTTAATGATTCGTCCGGTGGCATTCCGAATGAACGAACAAACTGCTGTTAATAATTATTACCAAAAAGTATTGGATAATTTATCTTCAGAAACGGTCAATCAAAAAGCACAAGAAGAATTTGATACTTTCGTACAGAAACTTAAAATGGTAGGTTTAAACGTAGTAGTTGTTGAGGATACATTAAGTCCAGATACACCTGACAGTATTTTCCCAAACAATTGGATTTCATTTCATGAAAATGGAGATGTTGTTTTATATCCAATGTTTGCCGAAAATCGCCGTTTAGAAAGAAGAGAAGATGTCTTGGATACCTTAGAAGAAAAAGGATTTGTTATCAATGAAATAATGGATTATACTTCAGCTGAAGAACATGATGTGTTTTTAGAAGGAACGGGAAGTATTGTTTTAGATAGAGCTAATGGAAAAGCTTATTGTGCTTTATCACCAAGAGCAGATGAAGAATTATTTATTGAATTTTGTGAAGATTTCGAATTCACACCTGTAATTTTTGAAGCGTTTCAAACCGTAAAGGGTGAAAGAAAACATATTTATCATACGAATGTAATTATGTGTGTGGGAGAAACTTTTGCTGTTATTTGTGCCGATTGCATTGATGATAAGAAAGAGCGTAAAATGGTGTTAGATAGTTTAAAAGGCGATGAAAAAGAAGTAATTATAATTACAGAAGACCAAGTAAATAATTTTGCTGGAAATATGTTGGAAGTAAAAGGAACTGATGATAGAAGATATTTAATCATGAGTGCTTCGGCACACAAAAGTTTGACTAAAAAGCAAATTGCACAATTAGAAGAACATGTTACAATTTTAAGTTCAAGTTTAGATACTATTGAAGCTTGTGGAGGTGGAAGTGCTCGTTGTATGATGGCTGAGATTTTCTTACCGAAAGCATAATTAAGTTAGATTTCATAAAGCAAAAAGCCTGATTTTTATTTAAAATCAGGCTTTTTTTATTTTGTAATATTTCTAATCATTCCGCCAAAAATAAAATAGTGAAAAGGCACTAAACTATACCAATACATTCTTCCTAAAAGCCCTTTTGGTCTAAAAGTTGCAATTTGATGCAAATTATTTTCGTTATCAATCCTAAATTCAAGCCAAGCTTCTCCGGGTAATCGCATTTCTGCATATAAAAGCAAGCGTTTTTCTTCTTTATTGGAAACCAAAACACGCCAAAAGTCTAATGCATCTCCGTTGTCTAAATGTGTAGGGTGAGTTCGGCCTCTTCGCAAACCTACACCTCCAAATAATTTATCTAAAAAGCCACGAATTTTCCACATCCAGTTTCCGTAATACCAACCTTTATCTCCTCCTATGGACCAAATGTTGTGTAGTGTTTTTTCAACATTAGTCACTGGTTTAATTTTATGATCTTTTAAGCAGCCATAAGTTGGAATTTGAATGAATTCTGAAAAATTTTCTTTGAAACTACTACTTACCAAACTGTCTTTCCAGCTAGAAATAACCAAGTTTTGTTCCATTTTTAAGAAAGCTAAT
>JBILST010000167.1:0-5270 GCA_044371865.1 Flavobacterium sp. | reverse complement strand
TTTCAAAACTTTCGTCGTTTTTAATTTCTTTACTATACACGCCGCTAAAACTTCTAATTTGTGCTTTATATCTTCCGAAAACTACTTCTAAAGCATCACTAATTTCGCCTAATGTAGCTCTGTTTCGTGCTGCTTCTACTGCTAAAGATAGTAAATTTTCACCACCATTTTTAGCGCTTTCGGTTAATTTAGCTAAACATTCGGCAACTTTAGTGTTATCGCGAGTCGCTTTAATTTGATCTAAACGTTCAATTTGTTGTTTGCGCACCATTTGGTTATCCACATCCAAAATATGTAACGGATCTTCTTTTTCCAAACGGTATTTGTTCACCCCAACAATAATATCTTGACTACTGTCGATACGGGCTTGTTTGCGCGCGGCAGCTTCTTCTATTCTTAGTTTTGGAATTCCAGCTTCAATGGCTTTGGTCATTCCGCCTAATTCTTCTACTTCTTCAATTAATGCCCAAGCTTTTTCAGCAATTTCTGCGGTTAAACTTTCTACGTAATAACTTCCTGCCCAAGGATCCACCGTTTTACAGATTTTAGTTTCTTCTTGTAAAAAGATTTGGGTATTACGAGCAATTCTAGCTGAGAAATCGGTTGGTAAAGCAATCGCTTCGTCCAACGCATTCGTGTGTAACGATTGAGTTCCTCCAAAGGCTGCTGCGGCTGCTTCAATCGCAGTTCGAGCAACGTTATTAAAAGGATCTTGCTCCGTTAAACTCCAACCCGAAGTTTGGCAATGCGTTCTTAATGCTAATGATTTTTCGTCTTTTGGGTTGAATTGTTTCAATAGTTTTGCCCAAAGCATACGACCGGCACGCATTTTTGCAATTTCCATAAAATGATTCATTCCAATCGCCCAGAAAAACGAAAGGCGAGGAGCGAAAGTATCAATATCCATTCCCGCCGCTAAACCGGTGCGAATGTATTCTAAACCATCTGCTAAAGTGTACGCCAATTCAATATCAGCAGTAGCTCCCGCTTCTTGCATGTGGTAACCCGAAATCGAAATCGAGTTGAATTTTGGCATATTTTTACTCGTATATTCAAAAATATCCGCAATAATTTTCATCGAAGGCGTTGGTGGATAAATGTAAGTATTTCGCACCATGAATTCCTTCAAAATATCATTCTGAATCGTTCCTGACAAAAGATTAGGAGCAACTCCTTGTTCTTCCGCAGCTACGATGTAGAATGCCATAATAGGTAAAACCGCACCATTCATCGTCATCGAAACCGACATTTCACCTAACGGAATTTGGTCGAAAAGTACTTTCATATCTTCCACCGAATCAATCGCAACTCCAGCTTTTCCTACGTCACCAACCACTCGTTCGTGGTCTGAATCGTAACCACGGTGTGTTGCTAAATCGAAAGCAACTGAAAGCCCTTTTTGTCCGGCTGCTAAGTTTCTTCTATAAAAAGCATTACTTTCTTCCGCCGTTGAAAATCCAGCATATTGACGGACTGTCCAAGGTCTTCGAACGTACATAGTGGAATAAGGTCCGCGTAAATTGGGTGCAAAACCCGCTCCAAAACCAAGATGCTCTAAATTGGAAATATCTTCTTTAGTATAAATTGGTTTTAACTCGATGTTTTCGGCTGTGGTGAAGTGTTGTTTTTCAGAAACTTCTAACTTCTGACTTCTAACTTCTAACTTTAAATGTTGTATATCTTTTCTCATGATTATTGCTCTTGAGATAATCGTTCTTGTTCTAATTTTTCAGCCAAACGTTTTTCGATAATTGGTGTGATTAACGTTTTTCTGGCGTTTTGTTTTACGAAAGGATACAATTCCAAATCGTTTTTCATTTGATCGTTTTTGTTTGGATACTTGTTAGTTCCCAATAAAACTTCTTTCCCTGAATCGAAAAGTTCTTGCTCTTTTTGAGCACTTTCGTTGATTTTTCTTTGAATCGTTCCATCAATTAATTGCGAAATCAAACCGCCATTTTTCTCGATGTCTTTAAATAATTCCAAAGCTTTTTCGGCTAATTGTTCCGTTAACGTTTCAATGTAATACGCACCATCAGCTGGATTATTCACTTTATCGAAATAACTTTCGTGTTTTAAAACTAACAATTGATTTCTCGAAATTCTGTCGCCAAATTCATTGTCTTTGTGATAAATGGCATCGTAAGCTAAATTTGCAACAGCATCGGCTCCTCCTAAAATCGCCGACATGCATTCAGTAGTCGTACGTAACATATTTACGTTGTAATCGTATAATGTTTTATTACGTTTGGTTGGTGTTGCAATGATATGACAATCAAAATTATGATTGTATTCTGATGCTAATGTATTGAATAAAAGACGTAATGCTCTTAGTTTTGCAATTTCGAAGAAGTAATTGGTTCCTACAGCAACTTCAATAGTAATCGGTTGGTTGATGACTGGAATTCTATTGAAATATTCGTTTGCTTGTGCTAAAGTGTAAGCTAATTGTTGCACTATATTTGCTCCTGCATTTTGATAAATTCCGCTTGAAATTGATAAAAATGAAGCCACCCCGCCCGTTGGGCACCCCTCCAAAGGATGGGAATTCTTAGCTATGATATTTAGTTTTTCAAAATCTTTTTCAAGGTTTTCAAACCAATTTCCATCTTTTGCTAATTGTCCGATTGGATCATTTTGGATAAAGATAGTAGCTTTGTTTTTTGAAGCGAAATCATTGATTTTATTCGTAAATTCAATAGAAAGAAAAGGTAAATTGAAATAATAATTCACGTTTTCTAACGGAAGATTTTGCATCAATTCTTCTACTGAAATAGCATCATTTTCTAAAGTAAAACGAACACTTTCAGCTCCTCTTTGTAATGTTTCTAGTGCACGAGCATTTGATTTTTGAACATCATGAACAAAAATATTTTGAACGATTGCAAAAGGGTTTGAAGGAGTTATAGCATTTAAGTTTATTTCCATTTCATCAGTGTGATAAAATGGTTTTACTTTAATGCCTTCTGGACTTTCCCAAACTAAAGTTTCGTTGTAATCAGCACCTTTCAGTTCGTATTGAATTTGTTGCTTCCATTGTTTAGAAGAAACGGCTTCAAAATCGGAAAATAAATTATGGTTAGCCACGAATTATATGTTTAATTGTTACTAGTTTTTTTTTCGGTTGCAGCTTTCTTTTCGCCTTCAAATTCGATGATGTAAATGTCTTCGTTTTCGCGTTTCATATAATATTTTTCGCGCGCGTATTTTTCTACACGGTCATCGTTTTTAAGGTGTTTTATGTTGGCACTGTCTTTTTTTATTTCGGTTTTGTAATATTGAATGTTGTCTTCAATTTCTTCAATTTCCTTATCTAAAACGCGGTGTTCTAAATAGGAATAATTGTCGAAAAACAGCATCCAAACGATAAAGAAAAGTAATACCAAAACATAACGATTCGCTAAAAACTTTAGGAACGGATATTTGGCAATTAAATTCTTTATTTTTTTCATGTTAAGCAATTCTTTGATTGATTACAGCACGAACCACATCAATAGCAACCGTGTTGTATTTGTCATTTGGAATAATGATATCAGCAAATGCTTTTGTAGGTTCAATGAATTGCTCGTGCATTGGTTTTAAAGTAGTTTGATAACGATTTAAAACTTCTTCCATGTCACGACCACGTTCTGCTATATCACGTTTTAAACGGCGAATTAATCGCTCGTCAGAATCAGCATGCACGTATACTTTAATGTCAAACATATCTCTTAATTCTGGATTCGTTAGAATTAAGATGCCTTCCACAATCATTACTTTTCTAGGATGGGTGATGATTTTATCGTCTGTTCTATCGTGAGTAACAAAAGAATAAACCGGTTGTTCAATGGTTTTTCCAGCCTTTAAGTCTTTTAAATGAGCAACTAAAAGTTCAAAATCAATCGCTCTTGGATGATCAAAATTTATTTTGGTACGCTCTTCATAGCTTAAGTGATGCGTTTCTTTATAGTACGAATCCTGAGAAATGATTCCCACTTCTGAAGAAGGTAACTCATTCATAATTTGATGTACTACAGTTGTTTTTCCACTTCCGGTACCGCCGGCAATTCCAATAATAAGCATAAAGATTCTAAGGTTGATTATTTAGCAAAAATAGAAATAATATTCTATGTGTTTTTTGTTTTGATGAGAAAGTTTTGGGAATAAGTGCTAAAAAAATATAGGTTGTTGGTGCGAATTATTTTATTTTAAAAAAAGACTTGATTTATTTGCTACAATAGAAATTAGTTATATATTTGCACTCACAAATTCGGGGTGTAGCGTAGCCCGGTTATCGCGCCTGCTTTGGGAGCAGGAGGCCGCAGGTTCGAATCCTGCCACCCCGACGAAACCTTCTTGTTTATTCAAGGAGGTTTTTTTATTGTCAAAAATTATACATTCATAATTAAAACTAATTCAATTTTAAGAAATAATTTTAATTAAAAACTTACATTTGCTATTCTTAAAAGAATAAAGTTATGTCAGATACAATCGAAAAAGTAAAATGTTTAATTATAGGTTCTGGTCCAGCAGGTTATACTGCAGCTATTTATGCGGCTAGAGCGAATATGAATCCAGTTTTATATCAAGGACAACAACCAGGTGGTCAATTAACCACAACGAATGAAGTGGAAAACTTCCCAGGATATCCTGAAGGTGTAACCGGACCTGAAATGATGGTGCAATTACAAGAGCAAGCAAAACGTTTTGGTTCAGATATTCGTGATGGTTGGGCAACTAAAGTTGATTTCTCTGGAGATATTCACAAAGTTTGGATTAATGATACTATAGAAATTCACGCAGAAACCGTAATTATTTCTACTGGAGCTTCAGCTAAATATTTAGGATTAGAATCAGAACAACATTATTTAAAATTAGGTGGTGGTGTTTCGGCTTGTGCGGTTTGCGACGGATTTTTCTATAGAAATCAGGAAGTAGTAATTGTGGGAGCAGGAGATAGTGCTTGTGAAGAAGCACATTATCTTTCTAAATTATGTAAAAAAGTAACGATGTTGGTTCGTAGCGATAAATTTAGAGCATCTAAAATTATGACAGAACGTGTTCAAAAAACAGAAAACATCGAAATTTTAATGAACACTGAAACGGAAGAAGTTTTAGGTGACGGACAAGTAGTAACAGGAGTTAAGGCGAAAAATAGAGCAACTGGTGATATTACTGAAATTCCAGCAACTGGATTTTTCGTAGCCATTGGTCATAAACCAAATACCGATATTTTTGCGGATTTCATTACGTTAGATGAAACGGGTTATATTGTAAATGTGTCAGGAAGT
>JBILST010000304.1:0-2688 GCA_044371865.1 Flavobacterium sp. | reverse complement strand
TCAAAAACAAATGTAGCAGGTGTATTTGTAGCAGGTGATGCGGCTGATCATGTGTATCGTCAAGCTATTACTGCTGCGGGAACAGGTTGTATGGCGGCATTAGATGCAGAACGTTATATTGCTTCGAAAGAGTAATTTAAATTGTGAAATATAATAAAGGCTCCTATTGAAAAATAGGAGCTTTTTAATTTTTATTACTTTCTTATTATATTGATTTTTTCAATTCCATCACCAAATTCTAACGGATTGAATTGAAGATATTCGAACTTTTTTATGGTTTTGTCATTATATTCTTCTGATGATAAAATTTTGTTTTCTTCTTTAAAAGGTTGGTTTTCAATTCCAAATTTCCATTCCATTTTTTGAGAAGGATTTAGCATTTTATTTGAAAAATTATCAAAAATAATCGATCTTTTATTATGTTTAAAAATGACTATGTAATTATTAAATTTATTGAGCTTTTTGAAGTTGATTATTTGGTCTTTTGGATAAAAAATCAATGTGTCTTTTTCTTTTATGACAGATATGCTGAAATTGTTTTTAATGTCAATATTAGAGCCGTTTATTGAGTAACTAATCATTACGGGATAGATTTTAGATTTATCTTTTGAACAGTTTATTAGAAATAAACTTGTAAGTATGATTAGAATTTTTTTCATGTTGGTAAATGGTTGATTATATGATTTTAAAACTAGAGAAAAATAATCAATCAAATATACCAAAATCAATTCTGACAAAAACAAAAAAGCTCCTAGTTTTCACCAAGAGCTTTTCAATTTTTTAAACCATCTACTAATAGTAGCTGTATCTTCTTACTTTAGCAATGTATTTCGCTAAACGAACTACTTGGTGGCTGTAGCCATATTCGTTATCGTACCATACATACATTACAATGTTTTTTCCGTCTCCAGAAACAATCGTAGCGTTACTATCAAAAATAGCAGGAGCAGATGTTCCTACGATATCGGATGATACTAACTCGTTGTTTAATGAGTATTTAATTTGCTCTACAAGATCACCTTCTAAAGCGTATTTTTTCATGATGTTATTTACTTCTTCAATAGAAGTTTCTTTTCCAACTTCTAAATTCAATACTACTAATGAACCATTTGGAACAGGAACACGAATTGCATTTGAAGTTAATTTTCCTGCTAATGCAGGTAATGCTTTTGCAACGGCACTTCCAGCACCAGTTTCAGTAATAACCATATTTAAAGCAGCAGCACGACCTCTACGGTATTTTTTGTGCATGTTGTCTACTAAATTTTGGTCATTCGTATAAGCGTGAATAGTTTCTAAATGTCCTTTAACAACCCCTAAAGTATCTTCAACTGCTTTTAAAACAGGAGTGATTGCATTGGTTGTACAAGAAGCTGCAGAGAAAATATTTACTTCGTCTGGGTTGTAATCTTCGTGATTTACTCCGTAAACGATATTTGGAACTCCTTTTCCAGGTGCAGTTAATAAAACTTTATCAGCTCCTTTTGAAGTTAAATGACGTTTTAAAGCTTCTTCTGTAGTGAAAGCTCCTGTATTATCAATAATTAATGCATCTTCAATTCCGTAAGCGGTATAATCAATTTCTTCTGGAGAATTTGCAGTAATGATATGAACTGTTGTACCATTTATTAATAATGCATTGTTCTCAGGGTCTGCAATAACAGAACCAGGAAAATCGCCATGAACAGAATCATAACGTAATAAAGAAGCTCTTTTTTCTAATAAAACAGCATCATTTTTATCTCTAGTTACAATGGCTCTTAAACGTAATTGTTGTCCTTTTCCAATTTTAGACATTATTTCACGTGCTAATAAACGACCAATTCTACCAAAACCATAAAGTACTACATCTTTAGGAGTAATTTCTTGGAAGTTTTTAGCATTTCTTAATTTATCAATTACAAATGCTTTTGCATCATTGTATTTGTTGTCTTCTAAATGATATTCGTATGTTAATTTACCAATATCAATTCTTGAAGGTGGTAAATCTAAATCAACAATAGCGCTTGCAATTTCAACTGAATCAAAAACGTTAATTGGTTTTTCAACAAAAGCCCCAGCATACTCGTGTAAGTTGATGATTTCGCTTACGTTTTTGTCAATCAGTTGATTACGGAATAAAACCAATTCAATAGATTTGTCATACCATAAATCACTAATGATTTTAATGAATTCTACACCAGCTTTTCTTCTGTCTGCCTGAAAAGCTAATTCTTTTTCGTATAAAGAGATATTGCTCATGAAATAATTTTGTGTTGTTTTGTGGTGCAAAAGTATATATTTCAAACGTTTTCGTAAAATTTATTTCTACTTTTTTTAGTGTTTTGAAACGAAATTTTAAATGTGTCTTTTGTTTTGTTTATTTTTTTATTTTTGAAAAAAAATGAAATGAAATTAAAATTCATAGTTCTCTTTACCTTTTTGTTTTTTATTTTAGGATATTCTCAAGATACAATCCCAAGGTATAAATGGATTCGAACAGGTTTTGTAGTTGGTTATGCATCACAAAATACATTTATAAGGCAAGAAGCTGATTATACGTATGAAAGTAAAATAGTTAAATTTTCTAATCATTTCAATTTGTATAGAAAAAACAAAAATCATTTTGAAATTTTAATTGAGCCAAGTTATTATAGGTCAAAACATCAAATGATAAATTATTGGTTTATATCGCATACGGTTGAAAAC
>JBILST010000096.1:0-8005 GCA_044371865.1 Flavobacterium sp. | reverse complement strand
AGACAAATAAAAAATTGGAAAAGTAAAATCAAAATTCAAGAATTAATTCAAAAAAATAACAATTAGCTCAGCTGGTTCAGAGCATCCCGATTTTATCGGGAGGGTCGGGGGTTCGAACCCCTTTCCAAAATTCGGAACAAGCAATCGCCCACCAATTCAAATCCTACAGAAATGTGGGATTTTTTTATACGCCAAAATTAAATTTATATGCCTTACTCAGTTTACATTCTTCACAGTCTTACTAAAGACAAATTCTACATCGGCTATACAGCCAATTTAACTGAACGAATTATTCGTCACAATCAAAAAAGCAAAGGTTTCACAGGTTCTACAAACGATTGGATTTTGGTTTACCAAGAAGAATTCAATTCACAAAGCGAAGCTATTCAGAGAGAAAGACAAATAAAAAATTGGAAAAGTAAAATCAAAATTCAAGAATTAATTCAAAAAAATAGCAATTAGATCAGCTGGTTCAGAGCATCCCGATTTCATCGGGAGGGTCAGGTGTTCGAATCCCTTTCCGAAATTCGGAACAAGCAATCGCCCACCAATTAAAATCCTACAGAAATGTGGGATTTTTTGTTTTACTAAATCAATTATTTCGTTCATTATGCTTAACGAACTAAATTTATTAAACGCTGCATTATTTTAATTTCAAAACTTCATTCCCTATATTTGTATAAATTTAAAATTCATGCAACATATAATCGATCGCTTTATAAGCTACGTAACTATTGATACTGAATCAGACCCAAATTCTGATACCACACCAAGTACAAAAAAACAATTAGACCTTGCTAATCTTTTAGTGAAAGAATTAAAAGCAATGGGCATGACAGAAGTAACCATCGATAAAAATGGTTATGTTATGGCTACTTTAGAAAGCAATGTAAAACATAACGTTCCTACCATTGGATTTGTTTCACATTATGACACAACTCCAGATTTTACAGGAGCTAATGTAAAACCTCAAATTGTTAAAAATTATGATGGTGGAGATATTGTTTTAAATAAAAAACAAAATATCATTTTATCGCCAAGTTATTTCAAAGATTTATTACAATACAAAGGGCAAACTCTAATCACTACTGATGGAACAACTCTTTTAGGTGCCGATGACAAAGCTGGTATAACAGAAATCATGTCGGCAATGGAATATTTAATCCAACATCCAGAAATTAAGCACGGAAAAATTCGTGTAGGTTTTACACCTGATGAAGAAATTGGTCGTGGTGCGCATAAATTTGATGTAGAACAATTTGGTTGCGAATGGGCTTATACTATGGATGGAAGTCAAATTGGCGAACTAGAATATGAAAATTTTAATGCTGCTGGTGCGAAAATTATTTTCAAAGGAAAAAGCGTTCATCCTGGTTATGCTAAAGGAAAAATGATTAATTCAATGCTTTTAGCTAATCAATTTATTTCTAAATTACCTAAAAACGAAATTCCAGAAAAAACGAAAGGTTATGAAGGTTTTTTTCACGTAGTAGGGATTTCAGGAAGTATTGAGGAAACGGTTGTAGAATTAATTATACGCGACCATAACGCAAAAAAATTCAAAGACCGCAAAGAATTTATCCACGAATTATCGAATAAATTCAATAAAAAATGGAAAAAACAATTTGGAGAAGAAATTGTAATTGCGGAAGTAAAAGACCAATATTACAACATGAAAGATAAAGTAAAACCCGTTTTTCATATCGTTGAAATTGCAGAAAAAGCTATGAAGGAATTAGGTATAAAACCTTTAATCAAACCCATTCGTGGTGGAACAGATGGTTGTCAATTATCGTATAAAGGATTACCATGTCCAAATATTTTTGCGGGCGGACATAATTTCCACGGAAAGTATGAATACGTACCTGTAGAAAGTATGGTTAAAGCTACAGAAGTAATAGTGAAAATTGCTGAAATTACAGCTGCTACGAAATAATTTATTTTAGTATAGAAAACAATTATAAAGACAAGTTTTTGAAAACTTGCCTTTTTTGTATCTTATCAATCTATTCATTCTAATTACAAATAACAACTATATGTTCTCATTCAATAGCAAACAAAATAATGTATTCTTTCTTTTACTATCATTAGCAACCCTAACAGGCTTTGGACAAGAAAAACATCTAAAAAACATCAAACAATTAACTTTTGGTGGTGACAATGCCGAAGCCTATTTTAACCCAAAAGGCGATAAATTAACACTACAAGTAACCAATAAAGCATTTGGTGTTTCTTGTGACCAAATCTTTATGCTGGATTTACAAGTACAAGAATTCAATGAGAAAAGTCTTCAATTAGTTTCAACAGGAAAAGGTAGAACCACTTGCTCCTATTATATGCCTGATGGTAAACATATTATTTATGCTTCCACTCATGCCGCTGACCACGCTTGTCCTGCTCCACCAAAACCGATTGAAGGAAAATATTTATGGGCAATTTACCCTGAATTTGATATTTATGTTGCCGATTTAAAAGGAAACATCACAAAACAGTTAACAAACACTCCCGGTTATGATGCAGAAGCTGTTGTTTCTCCAGACGGAAAGAAAATTGCTTTTACCAGTATAAGAAGTGGTGATTTAGAAATTTACACGATGGATATTGATGGAAGCAATTTAAAACAAATCACTTCTGGATTAGGATATGATGGAGGTTGTTTCTTTTCGCACGATAGTAAAAAAATTGTATTTCGTTCATCACGACCTAAAACAGCTGAAGCGGTAAAAGAATACAAAGACTTATTAGCGCAAAATTTGGTAGCTCCATCTGAAATGGAAATTTATACCTGCAACATTGATGGTTCTAATTTAAAACAAATAACCAATTTAGGAAAAGCCAATTGGGCACCTTACTTCCATCCTACTGATAAAAAAATTATTTTCTCATCGAATCACCATTCAACTAGAGGGTATGATTTTCAGTTATTTATGATTGATACAGATGGTGAAAATTTACAACAAATTACCTACGAAAGTGAATTCAATGCGTTTCCAATGTTTTCTCCCGATGGGAAAAAATTAGTTTTCTCAAGCAATAGAATGCAAAGTAAACCAAGAGAAACAAATGTTTTTATTGCTGATTGGGTTGAAGGTGACAAAGCTGAAATTGCACAACCAAAAGTATTAAAGAAACACATTTCTTATTTAGCATCCGATGAATTACAAGGACGATTAACGGGTTCGGCAGGTGAAAAAAAAGCAGCAGATTATATAGTGAAAGAATTTAAATCGTTAGGTTTAAATCCATATGCGAATAAATCGTATTTACAAACTTTCAATTACAAAGTAAAAGTAAATCCGCACAGCACAGATGCTTCAAGCGATAAAGCAAATAGCGGAACAAATGTGATTGCCTTTTTAGACAACAAAGCTTCAAAAACTATTGTAATTGGAGCGCATTACGATCATTTAGGGTTAAACGAACACAATCATTCTTCGAAACCAAATTCACATGGCGAAATTCATAATGGTGCTGATGACAACGCTTCTGGTGTAGCTGCAGTTTTAGAATTAGCCAGAATGTATTCTCAAAATAAAACCAAAGAGAATGTCAATTACATTTTTGCTTTATTTTCGGGAGAAGAAGATGGTTTAATCGGTTCAAAACATATGGCAGAATCACTAAAAAGTTTATATCCCAATGTAATAACCATGATTAATTTAGACATGATTGGTCGTTTAGATAAAGATAAAAGTTTAACTGTGGGCGGAATTGGAACTGCTTCACAATTTTCAACAATTGTAACCAAAAATAAACCTGCAGGTTTTAATGTTACTTTAGATAATACAGGACAAGGACCTTCAGATCATACTTCGTTTTATTTAAAAAACATTCCGGTGTTGTTTTTCTTCACAGGAACCCATACCGATTACCACAAACCAAGCGACGACGAAGATAAAATCAATTATTACGGTGTAAGAAATATTACGGATTATGTATTTAGAGTCGCGAATGAAATTGCAACCTTAGATAAAATTGAATTCACACAAACCGCAATGAATGCTGGAAAAACAGTTCCGAAATACAAAGTAACCCTTGGAATTATGCCTGATTATACCGACCATGGTAATGGTTTACACATTGATGGTGTTACCGAAAATCGACCAGCTCATGTGGCGGGCATTTTATCAGGAGACATTTTGGTTAAAATTGGAGATTGCGAAATCAAAGAAGTTTATGGTTATATGGATTGTTTGGCCAAATTAAATGTTGGCGATGAAAAAGAGGTAACCGTAGTAAGAGACGGAAAACCAATTACAATGAAAGTGAAGTTCTAAACAAAATAAACAACAAAAAAAGGCGAATTTCTATATCGAAATTCGCCTTTTTTTATAGATTTAAAATATTATTTGGCAGCTAATTTTGCACTTAATTCAGATGAAATCGCTGATTTTTCCATTTTAATTTTTCCTGCCATAGTTTCTACTACGATAGTATCTTCGTTTAATTCAGCAATTTTTCCGTGAATTCCAGCTTTAGTGATAATTTTATCACCTACTTTTAATGCAGCCTCAAATGCTTTTTCTTTTTTAGCTCTTTGTTGTTGTGGTCTTATTAATAAAAAATAAAACACAGCAATCATTAATACTATTGGGAATATTTGATTATAATCCATAATAAATTTATTTAGTTATAGCTGTTTTTTCAGCTGGTGTTACATTTGCTTTAATTTTAAACATTTCGTGTCCGTTAACAGTGTTGGTTTTTAACGTAACCGATTTTTCTTGTTCTCCTGGTTTACCTTTAGAATCAAAAGAAACCTTTATTGGGGCAGAATCTCCTGGTTTAATAGGCTCTTTTGGAGGTTGAGGCACAGTACAACCACAACTACCTTTAGCTTCATAAATTATCAAATCTGAATCACCAATATTTTTCACCATAAATTCAGTTTCTACAATAGCACCTTCTGCAATGGTTCCAAAATCGTGAACTTCTTTATCAAATTCTACTTTTGCTAATTTTCCTGCAATAGCATTTTCAGTTTGAATAGCTTTCATATCGGCCTCAGTAATTTTATCTGCTGCACTTTCTTTTTTACAAGCTGTTGTTAAAACTATTAACGAAAGGGAGAATAACCCGATTGATTTTCTTATCATATTTTTAAATTTTTATAATAAACCTCTACCTGCTTTATTTAACTTTCCATCTCGGTCAAATTCTTTAACCAAGTTATCTAAAATTCCGTTGATAAAAATACTACTTTTTGGTGTAGAATACTCTTTTGCAATTTCTAAATATTCGTTAATTGTTACTTTAGTTGGAATGGATGGGAATTTTAATAATTCGCAAATAGCCATTTTTAAAATAATTGTATCTAGTTCAGCAATACGCTCTACATCCCAATTAGGAGTTTTATCAATATATTGTTTTGATAATTCTGTTTCGTTTAAAACTGTTTTTCTAAACAAATTCTTTACAAACTCTTTATCATCAGAATCTTTATATACTTTAGGAATTACCAATGTATCTTGTTCAGATTTTAATTGTTTGATTTGTTTTACAATTAACGTATTAATTCCAGGCAAATCATCTACCCAAGTCAATTTATAATCTTCTAAATATTCATATAAACGATCACTTGGAGCAATTACATCGGTATATAAATCAATAATAAAGTTTTTATCCGCTTCAAAACTAGATACTGATTCATTCATATATTTTTTAAATAAATCACTTTCTTTAACAACATCAATTAACGACAAAATAATGTCATCATTCATTTTCCAGTTATTAATTTTATGATCCTCTAAAGCAGTTTCAAGTGCTTCAGATTCAGCTAATAAAACCAAAACCTTGTTGTTAATAAATTTTAAATTTGGATTACTTTCTTCTTTAGTTGCTAAATGTTTTTTTGAAGCCAAATCAATGTATTCAGACTCTTTCTTTTTGATTTCAATAAGGGCTGAAAGCAATAAAAGATACAAATTTTGGGTATTTTCGATACTTTGAAAAAGGAATTTTTCTTCTTTATCCAAATTATCTGATTGATGTTGGTGCATCGCATAAATACTTTGCATCACTTTTACTCGGATATGTCTTCTGTTTAACATACTAATTAAGAACTTTATAAAATTAAGAGAGCGAAAAAGTTACCTCTTTCGCTCTGCAAAAATACAATTTTATTTAAAACGAATTACTTCTTTAATTCATTTTTTGCATCATCAATACGTTTTTGCGCCATTGAAAAGGCTGCTTGATGCGTAGTGATGTTGTTATCATCTGCAAATTTGAAAATCTCTAATGCAGTATTGTAGATGTTTTCTGTTTTCTCCATTACCTGAGCATTCGTCCATTTTACTAATTCAGAATACACATTGATTACACCACCTGCATTAATTAAGAAATCTGGTGCATATAAAATACCTTTTTCCTTTAAAATTTTACCGTGAATTGCTTCGTTTGCTAATTGGTTATTAGCGGCTCCAGCAATAATAGACGCTTTTATATTGTTAATAGTAGCATCATTAATTGTTGCTCCTAATGCGCATGGTGCGTAAATATCTACCTCTGCACTATATAAATCATTTCCTGAATAAATAGTAGCTCCGTACTTTGTTGCCACTTGATTTACTCTTTCTTCATTGATATCAGTTATGGTAACAAGAGCACCATTTTCTGTTAAGTGCTGAACTAATACTTCTCCAACATGTCCAATTCCTTGTACCAATACTTTTTTACCTCCTAAAGAATCTGAACCATATTTATATTTAGCGGCAGCTTTCATTCCCATGTAAACACCATAAGCTGTTACAGGAGAAGGATTACCAGAACCACCTCTATCTACTGAAATTCCAGCAACATGTTTTGTAACTTCATTAACAGTATCCATGTCTTTGGTTTCCATTCCTACATCTTCTGCAGTAATATATTTTCCAGATAACGAATCTACAAATTGTCCAAAACGACGCATTAATTCTGGTGTTTTTTGTGATTTAGCATCTCCAATAATTACAGCTTTACCTCCACCTAAATTTAATCCAGATATCGAATTTTTATAAGTCATACCACGAGACAAACGTAAAACATCATTTAACGCTTCCCATTCGTTTGTATAATTCCACATTCTTGTACCGCCTAATGCTGGTCCTAAAACTGTGTTATGAATTCCAATAATTGCTTTTAATCCTGTATCTTTGTCCTGACAAAATACAACTTGTTCATGACCATCAAAAGAAACCTGACCAAATACTGGGTCTACTTTATGAAGCTCATTTGCTTTTAATAATTCTGTTGTCATGTGATTTGAATTGGTTTGAAATTTATTCACTATTCAATTACAATATTACGAATAATTTTAAATTGATTCAAAAAATTATATTTATTTTAATAATTTAGCAATAAAATGCCATAAAAAAAGATAATCATTCATTATCAATTGATAACCATTTTAATCAATTTAATGATGAATAATTATCTCACATAAAAATACTATGAAAGAACTGCAATATTTAAACAAATACTTTGTTAAATATAAATATCGATTCCTATTAGGAATAGTAATCACTATTGTGGCACAAATTTTTAAACTCTATGTTCCAAAATTTTTTGGTGACTCCATTAGGGCTATTGAAAACACTGCCATTTCAAAAGATGAAGCTTATTCCATTTTATTTAATAATTTTATTTTTACTCTAATAGTAGCGCTTATTGGTGGTTTTTTAACTTTTTTAATGAGACAAACACTCATTGTAATGTCAAGACATATTGAATTTGATTTAAAAAATGACATTTACAAACATTATCAAACACTCACTCAAAGATTCTATAAACAAAATAGAACAGGTGATTTAATGAATAGAATTAGTGAGGATGTAAGTAAAGTTAGAATGTACGTTGGACCTTCCGTAATGTATTCCATAAACACTTTAATTATATTTGTTGTGGTCATCATTCAAATGACGCTAATTTCTCCTGAATTAACATTTTATTCCTTACTTCCTTTACCATTATTGTCATACGGTATATTTAAAATTAGCTCTCAAATCCATAAAAAAAGTGGTTTATT
>JBILST010000005.1:0-26698 GCA_044371865.1 Flavobacterium sp. | reverse complement strand
TCTACCTGAAGTAATAAATTTTTAACTTTAAATGCATCATAATATTTAGCTCCTATTTGATAAGCAAATTTATTTCTCCAACTTTGATTACTTTCCTTAACATCGCCAATAGCAAATTCATCAATTAAAAACTGTCCGTAAAAATTGATTTGATTGTTCCATTTGTATTTTGAAGTCAATCCTAATAACGCATTTCCTGTTTTTGATGACGATCCAAACTCAACCGTTCTATAAAAAATCAAAGGATTAACAAAATTGAAATCAAAACCTCTTTCATTCGTATTGGTCCATACCACATTTTCAAAGAAACCTAAATTCCAACGCTTAGTCACATTCATACTTAAATAATGACTTGCCATGTATTTTGTAGCATAAGTTCCATCAACCGTTACTGCATCACGAACATCTTTTAACCACATGTACGTATTTGTATATTTTATCTTCCAAAAAGTTGTATTAATTTTAAAATATGGATATGGACTTGCCGCATCACTTTGCAATAAGGAACGATACCCATCTCCTAAAAAGTTTCTTCCATAACCTAATTGAAGGTTGATAAACTTATTTGGTTGATATTTAATACTGGCTTCTGCTAAAGGAAAATCATAAGCATCTTCTTTGAAACGTTTTGCTATTCCAATCCCTGGAATAATTGCTGGATTTCCTCCCGAAGGTCTAATACTTTCTGAATAAGCATTATAATAATCCGCAAATCTTCCTTGGCTTTCGTAAATGGATGTGGTAAACGTTAATTGATTACCTAACCCTCCATTTATAATAATCCCTCTAGTATTTACAAATGTATTTGACGCTTGACTTTCTGTGTCTTTACCTACTCTAAAATCAAAAATTGGATTTAAAGTAAACCAATATTCTTCCCCCTGAATGGCTACTACATTTTCATTCCATAATTTTCTTCCCCACCAAGATTCTTTTTTCTTTAAAAATGATTGATTCGCTGTTTCTAAATCATAATATTTTGCCACTTCATCATAAGAATAGGGTTTTGAAGCGGTATGGTTATTACTTCCTACTTGATTTAACAAAGCGTCAAAAACACCATAATTTTGATGAGAAAACTGAACAATTCCAGTACTTTTAAATTGTGGATTTTCAAAAGTCTTGATTACTAAATCATCGTATTCAGATAATTCCTTATTATTATCAATTAAAGTTGTATTAGTTTTTGCGAACTTATTTGCTAATTTTTCTTGAGTTGTTGGTGCAACTAAAGGAATATTAATCTTAATCGTGAATTTTGAATAGGTTGCCTTTCCTGAATAAGTTGCTGGAGAAACTTTTGGTAAAGATTCAAATACACGAATAGCTTCTTTTTTTAGTGATTCATGTGCGGCATCGGTATATAAAACCTTGAAATTTCCAATAGTATCTACCTCAAAAAGAGTGATTACTGTTCCTTTATAGTTTTGATCTTGTAGCTCTTGTGGAACTTTATAATTTGCATAAAAATGGTTTTGAATCGAATTATAAAAACATGCTTCTTGTTGCTTTCCGATTGCAGTATCACAATTTGGGAATACGGGAAATTGAGCATTGGACGAATTTTGAGCAAAACTTGCTAATCCGAAAACAAACAACAGAAAACTATATATCTTTCTCATCTGGTAATTTTTAATAATTGCTGTTTGAAATTTCACCCGTAGAAATGGCTTTTGCTGCTGAAGTTCCAATTCGCTTCACACCTAATTGAATCATTTCAACGGCTTCTTCATATGTTCTTACTCCTCCTGCAGCTTTAACAGCCAATGGACATGAATTTTCTAACATTAATTTTACTGCGGAAACTGTTGCACCGTTTGGAACACCTTCTGGAGTTTTATAAAAACCTGTTGATGATTTTACAAAAACTTTATCATATTCTTTCTCACTGAAATTAGCAATCACTACATTTTTAATTAATGCTGATAATTGTACAATTTGATGATTATCTAAAGCGGCTACTTCGATAATCCATTTTACTATTTTGTGATGTGCTAAACCTAATTTAGTTCCTTGGAAAACTTGCTCTTTTACTGATTCAATTTCTCCTCTTTTGAAGGCTTCATAATCTAGAACATAATCTAAATCATCTACTCCATTTTCGATAGCTTGTTTTGCTTCAGCTAATTTTTCTTCCAATGTGCCGTTCCCAAATGGAAAATCAATAACAGTTCCAATAGTAACTTTTGAATTTGCTGCTTCAATCATTTTTTTTGCTAAAACAACTTGATCAGGGCGAATCATAATTAATTTAAAATCATAATCGATGGCTTCTTGAATACAATTTTTTACCACTTCGGTATTTTCTTGTTCTGAAAGATTGGCTTGAGCCGCCGTTTTGAGATAAGTTGAATCTAAATAGTGCTTAATGTTCATTTTACATTGAATTATGAGAGTGTAAAAATAAAAAAATCCCATCGAAATGGGATGTTTTAAATGGATTATATTTATTTTATTTCATTCTAAAAACAACAGGTATAGAATATTTGATTTTTACAGCTTTATTTCCTTGTTTCGCTGGAATTAATTTAGGAATTCTTTTTACCGCTTTTTCAGCAGCTAGTTGCATTTCAATGGTAGCTCTTTTGTTGTCCAACGCTTTAACATTGGTAATCGCTCCATTTTCATCGATAACAAATTCTACTTGCGCAACTCCTTGTCTTCCACTTTCTATATCACTTTCAGGATAATTTAAATGTTTTGAAACCGCTTTAGCTAATTGTGCATCAAAACAAGCTTTTTGATCTGCTCTATCCAAACCTTTACAAGCTTCAAACATTGGTAGTTGTTCTACAGAAAAAACAGTTGGAGCTTCAACAACACCATTACCGTTATCTTTAGGAACATCAACCGCTTTTGTGTTATTATTGTTTTGATTATCACTTGGATTATCTTGCGCAGCTATTGGGTTTGCATCAATTTCCTTCTTAGGCTCCTCTTTTGTAGGTTTAAAATAATGAGTCACTTTAGGGGCATTGACAACAACTGGTTTAGTTGCTTCTATTTTTTTTGTTACTGGCGCTGGGTTATAGACAAATGTTGGTTCAGAATTAATCTCAATTGGCGGCACATAAGTAACCGATTTAGAAATGTTTTTAAAATTAAATTCTAAAATAAAAAGTACAACCAACATTGTTGTAATAAGTCCAACTTGAAAATAGATGAAACTATTTTTGGCTCTTTTCGGGAAATCAACATTTGCTTTCATGATATATAGATTAATAGTTAACACTTTGTTAATTAACCTATACAATTTACATGCCAAAAAAAATCCCAACCTAAGTTGGGATTAAATATTATTGTAATTTGAATGTAATCGGTTGACTGTATTTTACTTTTACAGGTTTACCTCTTTGCATACCAGGTTTGAATTTTGGTAATTTTTCTATTACTCTTTTTGCTTCTTTTTCAAGTAATTCTCCACCTTTAGGGCCTCTCACTTGAACATTTGTAATACTTCCATCTTTATCGATAACAAATAAAACAGAAACTCTACCTTGAATATTCTCTTCTTGTGCTCTCTCAGGATATTGTTGGTTTTTCTTAATATGCTTTGCCATTTGTTCCATAAAACACTCTAAACGCTTGCTTTTTTCTACTTTTTCACAACCTGGAAAAACAGGAACATCTTCAATCACAGCAAAAGGTACTTCTTCATCAATTTCATCTGAAGTTCCACCTTCTTCTCCATAAGCAGATGCTTGAGTTACAACTACTGCTTTATTCTCATCAACTTCAGTAGTTTCAATTTTCTTATCTTCGATAACTTGTTTATTATCTACAATTTGTATTACCTCTGGAGCTGGTGGTGGTGGTGGTGGTAATTTTTGAACAGGAGGCATTGTTAAAATAACTTCCTCTTCATCACCCATCATATTATCAGCAATTTCCAATTTTTCTAATTCAACTCTTGGATCTTCTGATTTTAACTCTATACTTACATAAGTTAACATTAAAACAGCTGTAAGCCCAACAAGGAAATACAATGAACTATTTCTCTTTGGATCTACATTAGGATTTTTCTTTACTTCCATAATTTTAATTTTGAGGTGCTAATATAGTTAATATTAGAAATGTTTTAAAATAATTTATTAAAAATTTTATTTTTTATACAGTATACGCAAATAAAACCAACAACTGCTCCTAGTGAATTAGCAACAGCGTCATAAAAATCTGCTTGTCTGTTTTTAGTTAATAGATTTTGCAATACTTCAATAACTATGCCATAAAAGATTGCAAAAAGAACAATCAACAAATGATGGTTCATCTTAAAATAAGATCTACTTATTGAAAAACTCAATAGCACAACCAATACTGCATAAAATAAAAAATGTATCAACTTATCATTCCCTGTTAAATAAACCTTGGGAACAGAATTAAAACTTACCAAACTTAAGACCGTAATAATTAAAGTCCAAGTTATAGCAAGAACTAAATAATTACGCTCCGATAAGTGCTTTATAATCTTCACTTGATAAAAGTGTTTCTATTTCAGAGGCATCAGAAAATTTCACTTTAACCATCCATCCATCTCCATAAGGATCTGTATTTACTTTTTCAGGATCTGATTCTAAAGAATCATTGAACTCGATAATTTCTCCAGACAATGGTAAAAACAAATCAGAAACAGTTTTCACTGCTTCAACAGTTCCAAACACTTCGTCTTTATCTAACGTTTGATCTAAAGTTTCAACTTCAACATACACAATGTCACCCAATTCTTTTTGAGCAAAATCTGTAATCCCTACTGTTGCAACATCGCCATCAATGGAAACCCACTCGTGGTCTTTAGTGTATTTTAAATTTGCTGGTATATTCATTTGATTATAAATTTTTAACGCACAAATGTAATTGTAATTATTGAATAGAAAAAAAGGTTTTTGTTATTTTTTTATGAAATAAAACAACCTATCAAAAAAATAATTTTGATAGGTTGTTTTTAATTCATTGTTTAAGTTAACTAGTTTCCGAAATTATAGCGTAAAGTAAAACCTCCTCTAATATTTGTAGTTGGAAAAGAAGTTGAAATAACCGCTTGAGAGAATTGATGATCGTAGAATAAAATAGCCGTTAAATTTCTACTGAAAGAATAATCAGCTGTTAATTTTACAGACCACAAATCTTGTCCTCCTCCTAACTGATTGTTATCATAATCTAAATAACGTACAATTGTATTGTTTTTTCGTAATGAAAAATCAGCTTTAATATTAATATCACTCTTAATTACGCCACTTACATTGTCTGCTAATGATGAATTAAATGTAACATCTTTAATTCTGTAACCCAATCCTATAATATATTCATTCCCACTTACCTCTGTTAGTAAATTATTATCGAAACTCATATTTAAAGTTCTATCTTTTTTAAGTTCGGCAAGAATTTTTATTGAATTTTTCATTTCAAACTCAACTTTAACTAATGGATTAAATTGTTCTGCTAAATTAACATTTGAGATAATTTTTGATGCAAAGAAATTTCCATTCGCATCAACAGGAGCTGTATTTAAATTTGAACGAAATGAATTTACGTTATAACTAGCTCTATAACCGTGTTGTACTGAAAATCTTTTGAAATTATCTTTAAACCATTTGTAACGCATTAATCCTGTATATTTTACAGTCCAATTTGGCAATGGTACATTTCTAAAAACTCCTGTGGAAACTTTTTCTGCTTCTTGTCCAGAATAAGCAGCAAGAAAAGAAGGTAGCAATACTTGCTGACTATTTTTCCCATATCCAATTGGATAGCCTTCAGCATCTCTTGGAAATGAACTTACACCATAATATCCTTCTGCTAATCTATTTGCTACAACTAACCTGTTGTCTCTAAAATCTTGAAAAGTTTGTGACACGTTTATATCGCTTTGTGCAAATGCTGTTTTAATTAAAATAGTTGAAACATTAAAATTACCAAAATCATACGGTGCACGTGAATTATATTGTCCAGCAGAAACATCAAACTGTTCTGAAAAATTATAAGCATAGGTTCTATCTGCTGTGAAATCAATTTTTAAATCAGGAAATAATTCCATTTGTGCGGTCAGACTTATTTTTTTATTTTCAATTTGTGTAAAATTTTGATTGAATTCAGGATACGTTGTTAGCCAGCCGTTTCTTGCGGCTTCATATCGAACATCTGATTGGCTTCCAAAAACAAATCCTAATGTTGGTTTTGACGAACCGAAGAATCCTAAACCAGGTAAATAACCCGGTAAAACTGTACCGTTACTTTCAGTATAATTAATTTGAATATTTTTCACACTCGTAATTACTCCTATTAAACCACTCATGAAAGCACTTCTTTCTAAGGTAACATTGCCTTTTGGCGCTTTAACTTGCTCTCCTGGTTTTGGCGCTACTTTTTTATCTTTTTCAGAAACTGGTTTTTTCTTATTGCTTTTCGTTTTGGTCAATCCTATATACTTGTAAAACAAATCCATATTTAAAGTAGTGTTCAACTTATGAGAATTTGCATTTTGAATCGAATTTCCTAAAGCATAAATATTACCATCTTCACCTGTTACCGATGAAAAAGCATCAGAAGAGCGTTGCCAGTTATAATCTCCTGTATAAGTATAAGTTGATTTTACAAAACTTAACACCGGAATTTTATTAATTGGCAAATCATAATTTAAAACCAATTGTTGATTGTGCTGATTAGATTCCCCAACATTCCAATAATCATCCCAAATATCTAATCCATCAATTGGTAAATTATTTTCATCCAAATAATTACGTACAATATTGTTTGATGAGGCGGTATAATTTAATCGGAGCGATTTTGTTATGTTGTAATTGAAACCGTACGTGTAATTGAAAAAATAATTTCTTCTATACAAATCACCTAAACCGATACCTTGCACTTCAACTAATCTAAAACGCTGTTTATTGAATTGGCGAATTATATTAGAACTAAACGAAACATTTGATGGCAAATAATTGAAATTAAAATCACTTAACATTTTGTAATATCCATTTTTCTTTAAGAATTTACTATTCTTAAATGGCTCAACGGTTTTAGGTTTAAAAGTGAAGGCATAATCAACTGTAGTTCTATTTTGCTTATCAATTAAATTTTCAATTTCATAATCGTGGTGTTCTGTTTCATTTAACGAGTACGACAAGGTTAGATTTTCAACATCGTAAAAATTACCTGTTTTTTCTGGAGCTTTCTCTTTTTTAACCCCAATTAAATTAAAACTTGTTCTTTTTGTGTAATCAATAGCTCTTTGTTCAATATTTGAACGTTCATTAGCATCCGAAGTGATATCTAGTAATTGATTTAACTCGATATCTTGATAAAAAGGATCAAATTTTGGAGTAATTGTTTCTTCACCAACAGCATAGTTGAACGGCAAATTGATTCCCCATTTTTTTGGCAACAATTTTCCTAAATTTAAATTAGTAACAATATCATATTGAAAAACATCTTCTCTACTTCTTTCATTTGGACCTTGTTCTAAAGCGCCAAAACCAATGGTACTTACCCGAGTTGTAGCTGAAACATTCGCAAAGTCAGCAAAATTAGTATCTAAGTTAGCCACCGCTGCATATCCTCCTTTGTTGTCCATATCTGACATACGAAGTTCATTAAACCAAACTTCACCTCTTTTTATAGCACCAGATTTATTTTTGATACCAATCATTAAGGTTCGAACCAAACCGAAATTAGGATTTCCTTTAATTCCTAAAGTTAGTCTATTATTTGATGAACCAATTAATTCCTCTTCAACGAATCCAATTCCATTTGGATCAACAGTAATGATAGGGTCATTTTGTAATCCTAAAATTTTAAGTTTTGTTAATAAGTCTAAGGGCAACTCAATTTCATTTTCACTTAACCAAATATTATCAGCAGATTGATCATTATAATTTGAAAGTTTTAATGGCATTTCAACTTGATAAAAGTTTTCGGTAAAATCATTTCCAAAACGAATGAATGCTACTAATTCATCATCAGCCAATTCAGTGTCTGGTTGTGAAGGATTAGTCCCGGGTATTGGCAATGCTTCTGCGTGTAAAAACATTCGTAGTTTTTTAAACTGACGCATATCTACATTTACATTTTTGAACACTGCTCTTGAGTCTCCACTTTCTAAACCATTATTAAATCCACCTAATTTATCATAAACTCTTAATGATAAAGATTGTTCATTTTGATTAATTATCGTATTATTATTATACAATTGCTCTCTTACAACTCCAGGAGGTGTGACATATTCAAAAGGAGTTCTATTCCCGTTTTCTTGAATATTTAAAGCAACAACATCAAATCCCGTATTTGGGTCTGGATTTGGATTTGTTGATGGGTCATATGGGTCAGTTGCATCTAAAGAACTCGTGTAGCGTCTCCATTCTCCTCTAACTAAATCCAAAGCGCCAAATCGCAAGGTTACTTCATCTTTAAATCCGCTCATATACATTCTCATGAATCGAATTGAACGGAAATCAGTAATTGGACCAACTTTATTCGCATCGATTACCTCTAGAATTGGAATTTTATATAAAATCCATCTAGCTTTTCCAACCTGTCCATTAGGTAAATCAACATTATCATCCTTTCTAAAATCGGCAATATAATTTTGCCCAACAGGTACATCAGCATCATTATCACCGTAAGCTTGAAAAGGTACTTCGAATTTAAAATAAGCATTGATAGTGTTCATCGTATTATCGCGATTCACATCTTCTACATCTGGGAATGTCGTATTTCCTCTATTGTCGTTTGTAACATTTACAGGTGAATTTCCTTGAACTCCGTTATAATTTTTATAACGGGTCACCACATCACCCGATGCTTCTAAATAAAAACGGTAATTATCTGCTGCTGGGTCAGGGAAAGCAGCAAAATCTGTATATTTTACAGCTTCGTTAACATCCGTTAGTCCATCAAATCCAGCATCTTGAACAGCTCTATTGGCTTCATTCGTATCAAACGCATAAATTAATGATTGAGAAGCGGGAACTTGCCCCCAAGCTGTACTAATTGTTGGTTGAGTTGAACCTACTTCTGGTAATCCATTCTCATATAATTTTCTTCCATCTCTTAAAACATCCTCAGATATTTCACCAAGATTAAAAACTAATTTTCCAGTATTTGTAGGGTCCGCTTTATCACCCGTATTCCCATAATACGGATCCATTACCCAAAACTGAATATATTCTACATTTGATTGCTCAAAATTTGTTGAATTGATAGCTCTAGTTATACCTGCCCATGATTCAGGAGCTTCTACATCGGTAAACTGATTAGTAACGCTCAAGCTTGGGTTAAAATTATAAGGCCCTCTATCTTTAGGAAAATAGGTTAAATCTAAGGTATTAATTACCGTAGACTGTCCCTGAGCAATATCCGTTACAGGATACAATTCACGGCTAAATACACGTCTTGATTTATTGAATGACAAATCATCATCATCTATTCCAGAAGGCGTTTGCGTGTAAAAAACAGGATCTATTGAATACCAAGCCAACTTACTTCTTTTATCACCTACCCTTAAATTATCAGTTAATGGTTCAGCTGTAGATGGAACTCCATCATAATTATCCTCTAAAGGAACACTTGATAACGTCCAAGCTTGTGGCGAACGCATGTCAATGGTAGTTTGCGAACCTTCAAAATCATCTATGTAAGTTGTTGCTTCTCCATTAAATTGATCTGCTTTGGATGCTCCTGGTTTTAGATAGGCAATTTCACCTCTAAAAGATAAGTTTGACGGCACATCAGTATCAATGTTTGGTAACTTATTAACTAATCGTGTAAAAAATGGAACTTCTGTAGAATAGTTTGTATTGAATCCGAAAATAGTATTATTTACAGATTCTTGTCCGTAATTTGATTTTGTTGTAAAGGGTCTTTCAGACATGTTTAAAACAGTAGCTCCCATTAAAAACTTGTCGTTAAATTTGTGCTCCACATTTAATCCCCAAAATCTTCTAGTTTGTTGTCCGAAAACCGAGTTGTTTTCCACAGAAACCTCAATTGGAGTGTTTGATGCTTGTAATGAAGGATCTAAAATTTGTACTTTACCCATTTGATAATTCACAGTATAATCAACTCCTTCTACCAAAACTCTTCCGCCAGCAGTAACTACAACAGAACCTTGAGGAACATTAAAAGCCCCAATTGAAATTCCGTCTCCACCCATTGATTTAAAACGTCCTTTTAATTGGAATTTATTTTTTGCACTTTCTTGTAAAGCTGCTGCTTGAGTTGTTTTGTACAAATTTCTAAATACATATTTAGCTTGGTTACTATTATATGTTAATGGATCGTCATAATTTTCAACCAAAGCAGGAACATCTAATTTTTCAAATAAATGCTTCCCAAAAGGTTCCACTTTTGTAAAAATAATTTTTCCGCGTTGCGTATCAACTGTTAAGCCTGGATAAAAATCAAAGAAACCATCTCCCCCTTCTTGTGGGTCGTTAGTATAATTCAATTGATCTAAATTAAAAACTTTCAATAAAGGAGTGTTTTTAACATCATTTGGCAAATCTAAAACATTAGGATCAACAGCGGTAATGTAATTTAAAGGCGAAGGATCAGTGTATAGAATATTTAATTTGAAATCTTCTTGTTGTAATTGATAACCGCCCGGAATTTGATAAATATTTTTCATCATTAAATTCCAAGTAGGCATCGTATAATCTACACTTGCAACTTGGTATTTATCAATGGTTAAGTTACTTTTTAATAATTTTAGTATCAACGCTTGTGAATTTGGAACTCCAGAATTCACATTGGTAGCATCAACTCCGTCCGTACCAAATTCTCCTACTTGATATACATCACTTCCAATGGTGTATTGATAGGAAACCGCTAAAACTTCATCGTTTGCTAATTTTTGATTTAACGAAATATATCCTAGTTGCGGATGATATGTATATTCTGATGCAGTTAATTTTCTAGCATTTTCAAGTTTTGCAAAATCAATTCCTTCTGAAGCACCAACACTAGGAATAAATCCATTTGAAGCTAAAGAAACATCTCTAATTGAACTATTTAAAAAATTACTTCCAATAGCGTTTGGATCATATTTGTTGTTCGCATTGTTAGAAGGAGTATTTGCTCCTACATTATAAAAAGTTGGATTTGAACCTAAATTAATATGGACAGTTTCTTGAGGCAAAACTCCCGTTAGAGGCGCTTCACCTAAATCTTGAAGGGCAACAATATTTCTAAGATTATTCTCAGTAGAATTTACTCTATTTTGCTTATTGGTAATCCAAACCTCAATTCTATTAATCTGTACACGAGAATTTACATATGGAAAAGTTTCAAGAGCTTTATCATAATTATTTCTGAAGTATTGTGATAAGAAATAATGTCGATCGGCATCATAATCCAAGGCAAAAATTTCGAAATCTTGAAGTGTTCCACCACCTTGTGAGGTAACCGATTTAGTTTGCGATTTTTGTTCTGAAAAAACTCCTGTAAAAGTGGTCTTTCCAAATTGAAGTTGTGCCTTAACACCAAATAAACTTTGAGCGCCTCTCACCAATGAATTTGACAGTGGAAAACTAACGTTACCAACTTCTATTTTCTTAATAATGTCATCCTCAGTAGGCGTATATTCTAATTTTATTAAATTTTGAAACGCGAAAGTAGATTGCGTATCATAATTCACATTTACATTTAATCGAGTTCCCACCTTACCTTGTAAACCAACACTAATTCTTTGGTCAAAATCAAAACTTGTTGTTTTTCTATTTCTTGGAGAAAATGAAGGATTATCTTGTTTGGTAAAACGTATCCCTAAATCTAATTCAACAGAGCCTGTAGGTTTTACATCAATAGTATTACTTCCAAATATAGATTCAAAAAATTTAGAATTTACATAATATCTTGGTAATAAATCTTTTTTAGCTGCTTCAGACCCCTCTTTTTTACCATCAATTGCGGCAGATTTTTCTTGATAGTACTTACGCATTTGCTCTCTCAAAACAAGCTCTTCGTATTGTTTTGGAGTAAGTATCATCGGATATTTAATATTAAACCCGTCAACAGAACTAGTATAAATATAACGATCAGAAGCTGCATCATAAGTATATTTGTCCAAAATACTCAAGGGATTAGGCATATTTAGCTTTCCTAAATCAACACCTGTTTTTACAGTATCTTTTTCCTCTTCACCTACTTGAGCCTGTAGTGAAAAAGAGAACAACATTACAACGAATGCAAAACTATATTTTATATTACCTATTACTTTTATTGCCGTTTTTTCCAAGTTTTATAAATTTTTTAAAGCTTGTTTTATTAAGTTTTCTACCGAAGCATTTGGTGTTTCTCTAACAATTTTATCAATTACTTTTTCGGCAGCTTTTCTCGCAAAACCTAAAACTTCTAAAGCAGATAACGCTTCATCTTTATTTGTATTGCTTTCAACAACAGAAACTTCATCTAAATTATACACTTTTAACACTTTTTCTTTCAAATCAAGAATGATTCGTTGTGCTGTTTTTGCTCCAATACCTTTCATAGATTGCATTGTTCCCACATCGTTTGAAGCAATAGCTTGAATGATTTGACTTGGTGCTAGCGAAGATAACATAGTTCTCGCAGTACTAGCTCCAACTCCGGAAACCGAAAGTAACAATTTAAACAATTCACGCTCTTGTTTTTCAACAAAACCATACAAAGTATGCGCATCTTCTCTAATTTGTAAAAAAGTAAATAATTTCAAACTTTCAGAATCAGGCAATAAAGAATACGTATGCAAAGAAATATTAATATGATAGCCCACACCATTGCAATCTATAATTACTTCGGTTGGTGTTTTTTCAACTAATCTTCCTTGAATGTGCGCTATCATCTTATCTTTTTATTTTATTAACTTTTTCCCTTTTTCTTGAGCATCTACTACTGCTACCGCTGCCATATTTACCATTTCTTCAACGCTTGCGCCTAATTGAAACACGTGAACAGGCTTGTCTAATCCTAGAATTATAGGACCAATAGATTCGGCCTTATTTAGTTCTTTCAATAATTTATACGTAATATTAGCTGCGTCTAAATTAGGAAAAATAAGTGTATTAACTTTTTTATTTACCAATTTAGAAAATGGAAACTTACTTTTTAACATGTCAGGGTTCAAAGCAAAGTCGGTTTGAATTTCACCATCCACAATTAAATCAGGAAAATTTTCATGTAAATAAGCAACTGCTTGTCTTACTTTATTAGGCCCTTCATTTTGAGAAGAACCAAAGTTTGAATAAGAAATCATGGCAATAACCGGTTCCATTCCAAACATCTTAACTGTTTTAGCAGTCATTAAGGCTATTCTTGCCAAATCATCCGCTGACGGATTTGGATTAATTGCAGTATCTGACAAGAAAATTGGTCCTCTTGCCGTCATCATCATATTGGTTGTTGCTATTTTAGAAACTCCTGGCGCTTTATCAATTAATTGCATCACAGGTTTAATTGTCGAAGGATAACTTCTCGAATGTCCTGTAACCATTGCATCAGCTTCGCCAGTGTTTACCATCATTAACCCAAAATAGTTACGTTCGCGCATCCATTTTTCAGCTTCATACAATGTAACCCCTTTACGTCTTCTGGTATCCCAAAAATGCTTAGCGTATTCTAATCGTTTAGCTTCAGATTCTTTTGTTTTTGGATCAAAAATTGGCACTTCCACATCGAAACCAATTTCATCTTTTAATTCCATGATTATTTCTTTGTTTCCTAATAAAATTGGGAATCCAATACCTTCTTCATGCACAATTTGGGCTGCTTTTAATACATCAATTTGATCGGCTTCAGCAAAAATAATACGTTTTGGATTGGTTCTTGCTCTATTAGTTAACAAACGAATCATTTTGTTATCAGAACCCATTCGTTCTAATAATTCATCTTTATATTTATCCCAATCGGTAATTGGAGCTAATGCTACTCCAGATTCCATTGCAGCTTTTGCTACAGCTGGTGGCACTTCGGCAATTAATCTTGGATCAAATGGTTTTGGGATAATATAATCGCGACCAAATGTTAATTTAGTTTCACCATAAGCAATATTTACTTGTTCAGGAACTGATGCTTTTGCCAAATTAGCTAAGGCAACTACGGCAGCTTTCTTCATTTCCTCATTAATTTTAGTCGCTCTAACATCTAAAGCGCCTCTAAAAATAAACGGGAAACCAAGCACATTATTTACCTGATTAGGATGATCAGAACGGCCTGTTGCCATAATGATATCTTTTCTTGTATCGATAGCTAAATTATAATTGATTTCTGGAGTTGGATTTGCCATCGCAAAAACGATAGGATTATCTGCCATTCCTAACAACATTTCAGGCGTAACAATATCTCCTGAAGACAATCCGATAAATACGTCAGCATCTTTCATCGCGTGAGCTAAATCATCGAAATGTTTATCTGTTGCATAAGAGCGTTGCATGTCGGTAACTCTTGGGTCGTCTTTACGTAATGCTCCTTTACTGTTGAACATTACAACGTTTTCAGGTTTAACACCAAAAGAAACATATAAATTAGCACAAGCAATGGCAGCAGAACCTGCTCCAGAAATGACCATTTTCACATCTTCCATTTTCTTTCCAGCTAACTCTACTGCGTTCAATAAAGCGGCTGATGAAATAATAGCGGTTCCGTGTTGGTCATCGTGCATTACTGGAATATTCAATTCCTCAACCAAACGTCTTTCAATTTCGAAAGATTCTGGTGCTTTGATGTCTTCCAGGTTAATTCCTCCGAAAGTTGGAGAAATATTTTTTACTGTTGCAATGAATTCTTCGATGTCTTTTGTTCCAACTTCAATGTCAAAAACATCAATATCTGCGAAGATTTTGAACAACAACCCTTTTCCTTCCATTACGGGTTTTGAAGCTTCTGGACCAATATCTCCTAAACCTAAAACTGCCGTTCCGTTTGATATTACAGCTACTAAATTTCCTTTTGCGGTATATTTATAAACGTTGTTAACGTCTTTTTCAATTTCTAAACAAGGTTCTGCTACTCCTGGAGAATACGCTAAAGCTAAATCTCTTTGTGTTGCATATTTTTTTGTGGGAACTACCTGAATTTTTCCAGGAGTTGGTTTTGCGTGATATAATAAGGCTTCTCTACGTTTACTATCTTTATGCATGGTTTTATATTTTACTAACTTACAAATATAAGGGTATACGCATAAAATGAGAAATTATTTTGGCATTCTTTTGAAAAAAATAAATTGTTTATTTTTACATTTCCTTGTGGAGGAGTATATATCTAAGTAATGTAACATTAGGAGCTAGGTCTTTACGAACTAGCATTTTTAGACTTTTGAAAATGTCTTGTCTTGAAATAGGTTATTGAGATTTTATTAATTATTACCTAGTCGGAAACGAATGTTTTAAAATAACCATCAACATTTTTTTGATAAGTTTTTACTGGTATTTTTTGCCATCCATTTAAAGGTACTTTTTCAATTGTATCTGGTACAGGACATTTTTCTAATAATTTACTTCTACTCATGTTTTTAGTATGACATAAGACAAAATATTTTTTTCCTTCAATAGTACTGGTTTTTGTAAAGCACCATTCTTTATATTTTTTTCCTTGATATTCAAAAACATAGTCCACACCATCATTACCTGTGCCGTAAGTATTTTTAATTGCAACACCAATAACTATTACGTGATTTTCCTTAAGGTTTTTTCTTCTACTTATTGAGAAAAAAGTCACAATTAAACCTATAAGTATAAGTAATAAAAGACGTAATAAATTTTCTTTATTTTCCATTTTTTATCATTTCGTTCATTTGATTTCCAAAATAGTTGGTCATACAAGCTACCTCGCTCCTGCACGAATCCTTTCGCTTAGTTTTATATTTTAACACACACCATTAACAATCCTATTTTATCAAACCCTTTACCTTCTTAAAACCCGTCATCAACAAAACGGCTACCAATCCAAAAGCGATTCCTACACCAAATTCAGCTAGTGTTGATGGAATACTGTGCGGTACTAAATGATGTAAATAATCAATATTATGAAGAAAAATACCTCCTGAAACTAAGATAAGAGCGATAGTTCCTACGACAGCAAGAAATTTAATAACAAGTGGTAATGCTTTAATCAAAATACCACCTAAGGAAGACAAAAATCCTTTATCGTTACCTTTTCTCATCAAATAAAAACCAGCATCATCCATTCGTACAATTAAAGCTACGATTCCGTAAACTCCAACGGTAGCAATAATAGCTACAAAAGTTACACTTAAAATTTGGGTAATAAGTGGATGTTCTTTTTCCATTGCTGTTCCTAAAGCGATGATGACAATTTCAAGCGAAAGAATAAAATCGGTTTTAATAGCCGAACTTACTTTTGCTTTTTCAGAATTTTCGTTATCTTCCTCAAGCTTACTTTCTTTGATAACTTCTACACCTTTTTTAGCACGATGAAAAAGATATTCGATAATTTTCTCCACACCTTCGTAGGCTAAGTAAACTCCTCCAATAATTAAAGCGGCTTTAATGGCTGGCGGATACAACCAATTCAAAACAAAAACTACCGGCAGAATAATTAATTTATTGATAAACGAGCCTTTTGTAATCGCCCACAGCACCGGAATTTCTCTCGAAGCTAAAAATCCAGTTGCTTTTTCGGCATTTACCGCCAAGTCATCTCCTAAGATTCCTGCTGTTTTTTTGGTTGCTAATTTACTTGTCATTGCTACATCGTCCATCAATGCAGCGATATCGTCTAAGATTGCGAAAAATCCTGAAGCCATAATTTTAAATTTAATTTTTCTTTTTAATAACCCTCAAAACTACGGCAAAGTTTTCTTTTGGAAAATATTTTTTGTGTGAAAAAGTGTATCGAATTCTTATTTCTTCAAAAAATCGATGTTACGAAGTAAGCCTTCATATTTGGTTCGTTTCACAGCAGAATTTTTAAATACTTTTTGAAAGGTATCCACCGTAATTTCTTCCCAATCCGATTTTGAGAAATTTAAAATATCTGGACTCGCCTGAAAAAGTGGTTCATTATGTGGTTTTGAAAATCGATTCCACGGGCAAACGTCTTGGCAAACATCACAACCAAACATCCAATCGTCAAATTTACCTTTCATTTCTTGTGGTAAATTATCTTTCAATTCAATCGTGAAATACGAAATACATTTACTTCCATCCACAACATACGGAGCCACAATAGCTTCTGTGGGGCAAGCATCTAAACAAGCAGTGCAAGAACCACAATGGTCGGTTGTTGGTGTATCATAATCTAATTCCAAATCAATAATCAATTCGGCAATAAAATAGAACGAACCGACTTTTTGGGTGATAAGATTACTATTTTTTCCAATCCAACCCAAGCCACTTTTTGCTGCCCAAGCTTTGTCTAAAACCGGTGCCGAATCTACAAATGCTCTGCCTGAAACTTCACCAATTTCAGTTTGAATAAAATGTAATAATTCCTTTAATTTTTCTTTGATGACATGATGATAATCTTGTCCGTAAGCGTATTTGGAAATCTTATACGAATCTTGATTCTGAAGTTCGGAAGGATAATAATTCAACAATAAAGAAATGACACTTTTAGCATCATCTACCAAAAGTGTTGGATTCAATCGTTTGTCAAAATGATTTTCCATGTAATTCATTTGACCATTCATTTGATTGTTTAACCAATTTTCTAATCTTGGCGCTTCTTCTTCGAGAAAACCTGCTTTGGAAATACCACAAGACAAAAAGCCGAGGCGTTGGGCTTCTTGTTTGATGATGGATGTCTGATGATGGGTGATGGATGACTGAATCACTTATTTTAATTGTGTTTTAAAAGCCAAAGTTCTATTCATCAATTCAAATGACTTAGCATACAAGTAATCAAATTGTTGTTGAGTAATGTAATTTCTTCTTATTGCCTTATGCAAACACGTTACAACTTCAGCTATTGAACGAATAGAATAATTTAGAAATCTCTTAAATTCAGGTATAGTTTGTTCAACGGAACCTTCAGAAATGTTTAATGCAATTGAATCAACAGCTCTTAAAATTTGAGAAGACAAATTATAACGTTCCGTTGGAGGAAAAGAATTAGCTATAATATTAATTTCTTCTCCAAAATCCATTGCTAATTGCCAAATAATTAATTTTTCAAACTTAAAACTCATATCTTTTATTTTTAAAATTTGAAACATCCATCATCAAACATCCATCACCCATCATTAAAAAAGTCCTCCTTGAATATTATTTTTAATTTTCCCTAAATGTTTATACGCTTTTTCGGTAACTTCTCTTCCACGAGGCGTTCTCATGATGAAACCTTCTTGAATTAAGAAAGGTTCGTACACTTCTTCAATGGTTTCCCCACTTTCGGAAACAGCAGTTGCTAATGTTGATAATCCAACAGGTCCGCCTTTGAATTTTTCTATTATGGTTAATAAAATTTTATTATCCATTTCATCTAATCCGTGAGCATCCACGTTTAACGCTTTCAAGGCGAATTTTGCGATTTCTATATCGATTTTACCATTTCCTTTGATTTGAGCAAAATCTCTAACACGACGCAATAAAGCATTAGCGATACGAGGTGTCCCTCTACTTCTGCCAGCAATTTCAATAGCAGCTTCCATTGTAATCGGCATCTTTAAAATGGACGAACTACGCTGGACAATTGTGGTTAACAATTCGGTATTGTAATATTGTAATCTACTTTGAATTCCGAAACGAGCACGCATTGGCGCCGTTAATAATCCTGAACGAGTGGTTGCTCCAACTAAAGTAAATGGATTTAAATTGATTTGAACGGTTCTTGCATTTGGACCTGATTCAATCATGATGTCAATCTTAAAATCTTCCATTGCCGAATACAAATATTCTTCTACAATCGGACTTAAACGATGAATTTCATCAATAAACAAAACATCTCTTTCTTCTAGATTGGTCAATAATCCCGCCAAATCACCAGGCTTATCTAAAACAGGACCTGAAGTGATTTTAATTCCTACTCCTAATTCGTTTGCCAAAATATTCGCTAACGTTGTTTTACCCAAACCTGGAGGTCCGTGAAACAACGTATGATCTAAAGCTTCTTTTCGCAAATTAGCCGCTTGTACAAAAACAATTAGATTTTCTAATACTTGATCTTGTCCAGCAAAATCATCAAAGCTTAGCGGGCGCAATGCTTTTTCGATATCAATATCTTGCGGAGAATAGGATTCTTTATTTGGATTCAAATTATCGTTCATAAAAGCAAAGATAAGTAAAGTTATAAAACAAAAACCTCTCCGATTGGAGAGGTTTATATATTGTGGAAAAAATCTTAGTGATGTAAAACTTCTTCTCCTTCTTTCATAGGTGTAACTTGAGTAACGAAATCTTCATCGTGACCTGGTTTACTGTAATCATAAGGCCATCTGTGAACTTCAGGAATTTCTCCAGGCCAGTTTCCGTGAATATGTTCCACTGGAGTAGTCCATTCTAAAGTATTTGATCTCCATGGGTTTTGAGTTGCTTTCTTACCATAGAAAATACTATAGAAGAAGTTCCAGAAGAAAACGATTTGGAAAGCAGCTCCTACGATAGCAAAAATCGTAATTAATACATTCACATCCGCTAATTCGTCAAATAATGGGAAAGCAGAGTTTGTGTAGTAACGTCTTGGTAAACCAGCCATTCCAATAAAGTGCATTGGGAAGAAAACTCCGTAAGCACAAACAGCAGTTACCCAGAAGTGAACATAACCTAAGTTTTTGTTCATCATTCTACCGAACATTTTAGGGAACCAGTGGTAAACACCAGCAAAGAATCCGTAAAGTGCAGAGATACCCATTACTAAGTGGAAGTGAGCTACTACGAAATATGTATCGTGAACGTTAATATCTAAAGTTGAATCTCCAAGAATAATACCAGTTAAACCTCCAGTGATGAAAGTAGATACTAATCCGATAGAGAATAACATTGCAGGATTTAATTGTAAGTTACCTTTCCAAAGTGTTGTAATATAGTTGAACGCTTTTACAGCCGATGGAATTGCAATTAATAATGTTGTAAATGTAAATACTGAACCTAAGAAAGGATTCATACCTGAAATAAACATGTGGTGACCCCAAACAATAGTTGATAAGAATGCAATTGCTAAGATAGAAGCAATCATCGCACGGTAACCAAAAATTGGTTTTCTAGAGTTAGTAGCAATAATTTCAGAAGTAATACCTAAAGCTGGTAATAATACGATGTAAACTTCAGGGTGACCTAAGAACCAGAATAAGTGCTCGAATAATACTGGAGAACCACCTTGGTAATGTAAAACTTCACCTTGAATGAAAATATCTGATAAGAAGAATGACGTTCCAAAACTTCTATCGAAGATTAATAATAATGCCGCAGAGAATAATACTGGGAAAGATACGATACCAATAATAGCTGTTACGAAGAAAGCCCATACTGTTAAAGGCAATCTTGTCATTGTCATCCCTTTAGTTCTTAAGTTGATTACTGTAACTACGTAGTTCAAAGATCCCATTAATGAAGATGCGATGAAAATAGCCATAGAAGCCAACCATAAAGTCATACCTAAACCTGATCCAGGAATCGCTTGTGGTAAAGCACTTAAAGGAGGATAAATTGTCCAACCTGCAGATGCTGGTCCTGATTCCACGAATAAAGAAGCAATCATAATAACACAAGAGATGAAGAACATCCAAAAAGAAAGCATGTTCATAAATCCTGAAGCCATATCACGTGCTCCAATTTGTAATGGAATTAACAAGTTACTAAATGTACCACTCAAACCAGCAGTAAGTACAAAGAATACCATGATAGTTCCGTGAATAGTTACCAAAGCAAGGTAAATATCGTTACGCATTACTCCGTCTGGCGCGAAATTATCTCCTAAGAATACTTTGAAAATTTCGAAAGATTCTTCAGGCCATGCAATTTGCATACGGAAGAATAAAGATAAAACAACTCCAACAATACCCATCAATAAACCTGAAATAAGGTATTGCTTCGCTATCATTTTGTGATCTAAACTAAAAATATATTTAGTTATGAAAGTTTCTTTATGATGACCGTGATCGTGTGACATACTAATTCTATTATATTTAATATAAAATAACTTATTTAATAACTTGAGCTACAACTTTAGTTGAATCAACAGCTACAGCAGGAGTTGCAACTGGAGCTTCTACAGGAGCAGGAGCATTAGCTTCTTTCCATTGTTGAGCTAACGTTGGCTTTTCAGCTAACCATGCTTTGAAATCGGCAGGTGTATCAACAACAATTTTCATTTGCATATTGTAGTGTGATGCACCACAAATTTTATTACATAATAATAAATAATCAAATGTATAAGGATCTAAAGCTACTCCACCTTCAGCAACAATTTTCTTACTGTTTTTTGTTCTGATTTTGTTAATTTTATCAACTTTAGCAACAATTGCTTCATCATTTCTCATGTCAGCAGTTGTAACTGTTGGGATAAAAGAGAACTGAGTAACCATACCAGGAACACAGTTCATTTGTGCTCTAAAATGAGGCATGTAAGCAGAGTGTAAAACGTCTTGTGAACGCATTTTAAAAATTACTCTTTTTCCTTTTGGGATGTGTAATTCAGTAACCACTTTATCATCTTGAGCAGCTGGGTCAGCTAAATCAACACCTAATGTATTGATGCCTTCAATTAATCTTACGTTTGCTTTTCCTAATGTTTTATCATCACCTGCATAACGTGCTTCCCAACCAAATTGCTTAGCATATAATTCAATAACAATTGCATCCTGCTCGTCCTCTTTATCAACAAACATAATGTTGTTCCAAGTATACAAACCATATAGAATCAAACCAGCTAAAACAATTACTGGAATAATAGTCCAGATTGCTTCAAGTTTATTGTTATCAGCAAAGTATAAAGCTTTTTGACCTTCTTTACCTCTATATTTGAAAGCAAAATAGTGTAATAAAAACTGAGTAATAGTTTGAACGAAGAAAATTAACGCCATAGAAATAGCCATCAAATTGTCAACATCTTTACCATGCTCAGAGCCAGGAGTGCCTAATACTAAATCACCCCAAGCATATAGTGAATAAATAGTGAATACATAAATGAAACCAACAAAGGCAAACATTAAGTAACCATTGACACTATTATCTTTATCATTAGCAATTTCGTCATTGTCTGAAGAACCGCCAATTTGGGTTAAATCAAATATTTTAGTTAATTGCCATACTGCAATACCAACCAAAACTAAAATTATAAATACCAAGAAACTTGTCATTTTTATTTCTTTTTAACTATTAATAATGAAAATGCTTACTTTCCTCAATAAAAGGATTTCCTTTTGGAACTAATGGAGCCTTAGTTAAAGCTGTAAATACAACAAAAATAAATAAACCTAAGAAGAACATTAAAGCTCCTATTTCAGGGATACCAATAAACCATTGATCACCAACTGTAGCAGGCATAATCATATTGAAGAAATCAACATAATGACCAAATAATATTACGATACCAGCCATAACTACAATCCAAGTTAAACGTTTGAAATCTGTATTGATTAAGATTAACAATGGGAAAATAAAGTTTAAAGCTAACATTCCGAAGAAAGGTAATTTATAGTGTTCTATACGAGTTACGAAATAAGTAACCTCTTCTGGGATATTTGAATACCAAATTAACATAAATTGAGAAAACCATAAATATGTCCAGAAAATACTGATACCAAACATAAATTTAGCTAAATCGTGAATGTGACTTGTATTTACATGTTCTAAATATCCTTTAGATTTTAAGTATAAAGTTATCATTGCAATTACAGTAATTCCACTTACAAAGAAACTTGCAAAAACATACCATCCAAATAATGTACTGTACCAGTGTGGGTCAACAGACATAATCCAATCCCAAGACATAATAGACTCAGAAACAATAAAGAATACTAGGAAAAAAGCAGCTAATTTGAAGTTTTTCTTGTAAGGTGCATTATCTTCAGCGCTATCTTGTGCTAATGAATTTTGTCTGAATTTGAAACGAACAAAGTTCCATACTACTAAAATAATGGCAGCTGTAGCTAAAAATCTACCAACACTTAACCAACCTTTTTTAAGGAAAATAAGTTTATCAAATTTAACTGATTCTGGGTTAACCACTTCAGGATCCATCCATACAAATAAATGGTTGAAATGCATTCCAGCTAAGACTAACAATACGAAGAAAATAATAGAACCAGGTAATAAATACGCAGTAATACCTTCCATTACTCTAAATAAGATTGGAGACCAACCTGCTTGAGCAGCATATTGAATTGCATAAAAAGCTAAAACTCCAACAGAAATTAACATAAAGAAAATACAAGCAACATACAAAGCAGCCCAAGGTTTGTTTTGCAATTGGTGTAATACGTGTTCTAAATGTTCTTTATGGTCATCTTCACCGTGAACTTCTTCAGCTTTTGCATGCGCAACATGCTTATCTGTATGAGCTGGAACTTCTGCAACAGCAACTGTAGAATCTACAGCATGAGCAGCTGAATCAACAGCAACATGAGCATCAGTATGCGTTGTATCAACAACATGAGCTTCAGCAACTTTTACAGTATCAGCTACAACATGAGTATCTGTAGCATGTGGAGCAACTTTCTCTACATGAGCAGCTTCATGACCATGATGACTATCTGCTAATAATTTTTCTACATCCTCAATTGTTTTAGGAGCGGCCATGAAACCAATTCCAATACCAATTGCACCTAAAATCATTAGGACGAATGAAAAAGTTTTTAATTTACTTGAAAACGTGTACATATCTATTATTTTCAAAAAGTTTTACTATTATAATCCAGCTTTTAATTTTAAAACGTAATCAGCCACCATCCATCTCTCTTCTTGAGATAATTGATTAGCGTGAGAACCCATAGAGTTTAATCCATAAGTAATTACGTGAAAAATACTTCCGTCTGTAATTTCTCTATCTTTATAATTTGGTACTCCAAGGAATTTTTCTTTAACAACTAAATTTCCTTTTCCGTCACCTTTTTCACCGTGGCAAATTGCACAATAAACTGTATATAAGTCCTTAGCCTTATCTTGATTAATTGTTGTTGGGTCTAAAGGAGATTTTAAAGTTGCTTTTGCTAAAGCATATCCTTCTGGTGTATTTGGGATTTCGTAAGGAACAAAACCTCTTTTAATTGATCCTTTTGCAGGCACTTGAGCTTCAACTCCACCTTTAAACACATTATGTTCAGAATACGTTTCATAAGAAACTGCTTCATACATATTAGGGAAAAACTGATAGTTAGGTTTTGCTTTATCGAAACATGAAGTTGCCATGAAAGACAAACCTACTACTGCTACTATTTTATATAAACTTTTCATAACTATCTATTAATGCTTTTCTACAACTTTAACTTCAACCGCTCCAGTACTTGTAAAGAAAGAAACTAACTCTTCTTCGTTACCGTGAATACCAACTTCCATTAAGAAATGGTCATCTGTAGTTCTTACATCTGGATTTTCAGCTTTTTTAAATGGCCATAATTTACTTCTCATATAAAAGGTAATAACCATTAAGTGAGCTGCAAAGAAAACAGTTCCTTCAAACATAATAGGCACAAATGCAGGCATATTATCAATATAGTTAAAACTTGGCTTACCACCAATATCTTGTGGCCAATCTTGAATCATTATAAAATTCATCAAAGCAGTATAAACTAAAAGTCCAGTTATTCCATATAGAAATGCAGCTATTGCAAGTCTTGTTGGAGCTAACCCCATTGCTTTATCCAACCCGTGAACTGGAAATGGAGTATATATTTCTTCGATATGATGATGAGCTGCTCTAGTTTGTTTTACAGCATCCATTAAAACATCATCATCATTATATATAGCGTGTATTACTTTATTACTCATAATATTAATGATTATCTGAATGATTATGACCGTTTTCTTCTCTTGCTTTCTTGTAATTATCTCCTGATGATTTCAAGATCGTTTTAACTTCCGCTTGAGCAATTACAGGGAAACTTCTAGAATATAATAAGAACAATACAAAGAAGAATCCAATTGTTCCAATATAAATACCCGCATCAACAAATGTTGGTTGGAACATAGTCCAAGAAGATGGTAAATAATCTCTATGTAAAGAAGTAACGATAATTACAAAACGCTCAAACCACATTCCTACGTTTACCACAATTGAAATGATAAATGAAGCCATGATGTTTGTTCTAATTTTCTTAGACCACATTACCTGTGGAGAAATTACATTACAAGTCATCATTAACCAGTATGACCACCAGTAAGGACCTGTAGCTCTATTTAAGAAAGCATATTGCTCATATTCAACTCCTGAATACCAAGCAACGAATAACTCAGTAATATATGCACAACCTACGATAGAACCTGTAATCATGATTACAATATTCATTAATTCAATATGTTGTACTGTGATATAATCTTCTAAGTTTGATACTTTTCTCATGATGATAAGTAAAGTATTTACCATTGCAAATCCAGAGAAAATAGCTCCAGCAACGAAGTATGGAGGAAGAATTGTGGTATGCCATCCTGGAATTACTGAAGTAGCAAAGTCAAAGGATACAATAGTATGTACAGAAAGTACCAATGGAGTTGCTAAACCAGCTAATACAAGAGAAACCTCTTCAAAACGTTGCCAGTCTTTAGCTCTACCCGACCATCCAAATGATAAAATAGAATATACTCTTTTAGTAAATGGAGTAACAGCTCTATCACGTAACATTGCGAAATCAGGCAATAAACCAGTCCACCAGAAAACTAATGATACAGATAAATACGTTGAAATTGCAAATACGTCCCATAATAACGGTGAGTTAAAATTCACCCATAATGATCCGAATTGATTTGGAATAGGCAATACCCAATATCCTAACCATGGACGACCCATGTGAATGATTGGAAATAATCCCGCTTGAACAACTGAGAAAATAGTCATTGCTTCTGCAGAACGGTTAATGGCCATTCTCCATTTTTGACGGAATAATAATAATACGGCTGAGATAAGAGTTCCGGCGTGACCGATACCTACCCACCAAACGAAGTTGGTAATATCCCATGCCCAACCTACTGTTTTATTTAAACCCCATGTTCCAATACCAGTAGATATAGTATAAACCATACAACCTACTCCCCATAGGAAAGCGGCTAATGCGATTGAAAATACTGTCCACCATTGTTTGTTTGCTCTACCTTCTACCGGTCTAGCTACATCTACCGTTACATCGTGGTAAGATTTACTTCCTACTACTAACGGTTTTCTAATGGGTGCTTCGTAATGAGACGACATAATCCTTTATATTGTTTCTGTTAATTAATACTTATTTATCGTTTCTAACTTTTACGTGATACATCACGTTTGGTTTAGTTCCTACATGCTCTAATAAATGATACATTCTTTCATCTTCTAATAATTTTGCAACATCAGAAGTTTCATCATTTACATCTCCAAATTTCATTGCTCCACTTGTACAAGCTGCAGAACAAGCCGTTTGGAATTCATCTTTACCCACTAATCTTCCCTCGCGTTTTGCTTTCAACTTAACCGCTTGAGTCATTTGGATACACATTGAACATTTTTCCATAACCCCACGAGAACGAACGTTAACGTCTGGATTAAGAACCATACGACCTAAATCATCATTCATATGATAATCAAACTCGCTATTTTTGTTGTATAAGAACCAGTTGAAACGTCTTACTTTATATGGACAGTTGTTTGC
>JBILST010000127.1:0-6608 GCA_044371865.1 Flavobacterium sp. | reverse complement strand
CGATGTACAGTTGATTGGTGGAGTAGTGTTGCACCAAGGTAAAATTGCCGAAATGCAAACTGGAGAAGGAAAAACATTAGTTGCAACATTGCCATTATATTTAAATGCTTTAACAGGAAACGGTGTGCATTTAGTAACGGTGAATGATTATTTAGCAAAACGTGACAGTACGTGGAAAGCACCTTTGTTTGAATTTCATGGAATGACAGTTGATTGTATTGATAATCACCAACCAAATTCTCCAGAAAGAAGAAAAGCATACAACGCCGATATTACGTACGGAACCAATAACGAATTTGGGTTTGATTATTTGCGTGACAATATGGCTCATGCTCCCGAAGATTTAGTACAACGTAAACATAATTTTGCTATTGTTGATGAGGTCGATTCAGTTTTAATTGATGACGCTAGAACACCTTTAATTATTTCTGGACCAGTTCCTCAAGGTGATCGTCATGAATTTAATGAGTTAAAACCGAAAGTTGATAACTTAGTAACTTTACAACGTAAATTAGCTACAGATTGTTTAACAGATGCAAAACGTTTGTTTAAAGAAGGAAATGCTAAAGATGCTGGATTTAATTTATTACGTTCATACAGAGCGTTACCTAAAAGTAAAGCCTTAATCAAATTCTTATCGGAAGAAGGAGTAAAACAATTGCTTCAAAAAACCGAAAATCAATACATGCAAGATAACAACAGAGAAATGCCTAAAATTGATGAGGCGTTATACTTTGTTATCGAAGAAAAAAATAATCAGGTTGAGTTAACGGATAACGGAATCCAATATTTATCTCAAGACACGGATGCACAATTCTTTGTTTTACCAGATATTGGAACAGGAATCGCTCAAATTGAAAAAGAAAACCTTTCTGCTGAAGAAATGGCAGAGCGTAAAGAAGAATTATTTCGTGATTTCTCAATAAAATCAGAACGTATTCACACGTTAACGCAGTTATTAAAAGCATACACTTTATTTGAAAAAGATACCGAATACGTTATCATGGACAATAAAGTAATGATTGTAGATGAGCAAACAGGACGTATCATGGATGGTCGTCGTTACTCAGATGGTTTACACCAAGCAATCGAAGCGAAAGAAAACGTAAAAATCGAAGCCGCTACTCAAACATTTGCTACCGTTACTTTACAGAATTATTTCCGTATGTACAGCAAATTAGGAGGAATGACAGGAACTGCCTCAACAGAAGCAGGTGAGTTCTGGGAAATCTACAAATTAGACGTTGTGGAAATTCCAACCAACCGTCCTATGGCTCGTAAAGACAAAGACGATTTAATTTACAGAACGGTTCGTGAAAAATTCAACGCAGTTATCGAAGATGTAGTACAATTATCAGAAGCAGGAAGGCCTGTATTGATTGGAACAACATCAGTAGAAATTTCGGAATTATTAAGCCGAATGTTAAAAATTAGAGGTATTCAACACAATGTATTGAATGCTAAAATGCACAAAAGTGAAGCAGAAATTGTAGCGGAAGCAGGAAAACCTGGAGTAGTTACAATCGCAACCAATATGGCAGGTCGTGGTACCGATATTAAATTATCTGATGAAGTTAAAAAAGCAGGTGGTTTAGCAATTATCGGAACAGAACGTCATGATTCACGTCGTGTTGATCGTCAGTTAAGAGGTCGTGCAGGTCGTCAAGGAGATGTGGGTAGTTCACAATTCTACGTGTCTTTGGAAGATAACTTAATGCGTTTATTCGGTTCAGAAAGAGTAGCGAAAGTGATGGATAGAATTGGTCTAAAAGAAGGGGAAGTAATTCAACATTCTATGATGACAAAATCTATCGAAAGAGCTCAGAAAAAAGTAGAAGAAAATAACTTTGGAGTTCGTAAACGTTTGTTAGAATATGACGACGTAATGAATGCACAAAGAGAAGTAGTATACAAAAGAAGACGTCACGCTTTACATGGAGAACGTTTGAAAGTGGATATCGCGAATATGATGTATGACACTTGCGAATTAGTTGTTGAACAAAACAAATTGGCAGAAGATTTCAAAAATTTCGAATTCGAATTGATTCGTTATTTCTCAATTAGTGCTCCAGTTACGCCTGCTGAATTTTCAAAACTTTCGGCTAGAGAAATTACAGGAAAGGCTTACAAAGCAGTTTTAGCTCATTATGAAGAAAAAATAGCTAGAGATGCTCGTGAAGCGTATCCAATTATCAAAAACGTTTACGAAAACAATAATGGTCAATACCAAAGAATTGTTGTGCCATTTTCTGATGGTATTAAATCATTAAACGTGGTTACCGATTTAGAAAAAGCGTATAGTTCAGAAGGTAAATCGTTGGTAGCTGATTTCGAAAAAAATATCACGTTAGCGATTGTAGATGAAGCTTGGAAAAAACACTTACGTAAAATGGACGAATTGAAACAATCGGTTCAATTAGCGGTTCACGAACAAAAAGATCCATTACTAATTTATAAGTTTGAAGCCTTCAACTTGTTCAAGAAAATGATTGATGAAGTAAATAAAGAAGTGATTTCGTTCTTGTTTAAAGGCGATTTACCTTCACATAATTCATCAGATATTCAGGAAGCTAAGCAAGTAAAACAAAAAGAAAACTACACTGAATCAAAAGAAGATTTAGATAGTGAAGATACGGCTGCACAAGCAAAAAGAGCTGGAGAAATGGCAAGTCAAAGACCTCAAGTAACGGAAACAATTACAAGAGAAATGCCAAAAATTAATCGTAATGACACAGTGACCATCAAGCACGTAATGAGTGGTAAAAGTGAAGCTATGAAATATAAAAAAGCAGAAAGTTTAATAGCTTCTGGCGAATGGGTTTTAGTAAACGAATAATTAAAACACAACAATAGATAAGTCCCTAATTACTGATGTAGTTAGGGACTTATATTTTTTAATTGTTACTAAAAAAATTAATCGTCTAAATTTTCATTAAAGGCTGAAGGCAATAATTGAGGAATAAATTTTATCAAAATAGGTAATAACAAACTGCCGCCTGGAAGTAAAAAAATGGTCAAAGAAGGAATCGTTTTACAAACATCTAAAAGTTGTTTTTTAACTTTCTTTTTTTCTTCTTTGCTTAAATCTTTTGTAGTGGATTTGGCTAAAAGTTGCATTAATTCGCCACTTTCTTTGATTTCTTTTGTTAATCTATCTTTATTGCGAATGATTAGCTTGGTAACATTTTTATTAGCTTGTTCATAAAAATGTTTTATCGGATTTGAATAATTAAAGAAAGGTATTTCTGCTTTGTACTGATTGATGAAAAAGTTAATATCGCTGATGCTTTTTTGAAGAATAATTTCTTCTAAGTTTAAATCAGTATTGATATTTTTCAAAAATACAACTTCATGCTCTTCTAATTTTTCATCACTCCATAGCGCCATTTGAGCAATATCCAACAGGTATAATTTCTCTAATAATTCTGTATATTTCAGTAATTTAATGTCTGAGAATTCAATAGAATCAATGGTTGAAAATTTGGTATAGCGAATGGAGTTTTCAAACAATTTCACCAATAATTCATCGTATTTTGTTTTGTTAACTTTGGTTTTTAGAGCCAATGAAACAATTTTAATACAATCCGATTCTACATTTTTTAGGTAATCTGAAGCTAGTTCTTTGTTTTTTAGATAAGAATGAAATGCTAATACATCAATAAATAGTAATGCATTGGTTATGATGTGCGAAAAGTTCTTAGTAATACTGTTCTGATTCGTTTGAATGCGATCGTCAATCACTTTTTCTAAGCGAGAACTATGAGAACCTTCAGGCAACATTTTTTTGATAAAACTCAGGTTTTCTGGTTGAATGATGTTGTAAAATTGGTAAACAGCACTAATAAAATCTTTCGAATTTGCGTCTTTATTTTCGAGGGAATAAATTGAAAATAAAGTGTTTAAAAAACCTACTTTTGTTATTTCATCATACGACCATTTGGTAGTATTTAGATTTTCTTTCAATTGAAAATTTACTACATAACCATAAATAAAACCTGTTTTTCTACAGCTTTCATAAAAAGACAAATAATCACCTTGAAAATCAATGAAATTATCACGATTTTCAGCAAAAAATTTGTCAATCCATCCGATTGTAGAAGGGTTTATCATTATTTTAGTTTCTCTTTTAAATATTTTCCTGTAATTGAATTCTTGTTTTTAGCTACTTCTTCTGGTGTGCCAAAAGCCATTAATTTTCCGCCGTTTTCTCCACCTTCTGGACCAATATCCAAAATATAATCGGCACATTTGATTAAGTCTAGATTGTGCTCAATTACAATAATTGAATGTCCTTTTTCCAATAACGCATCAAATGAAGCTAATAATTTCTTAATATCGTGAAAATGCAAACCCGTTGTAGGTTCGTCAAAAACAAATAACGCTTTATCTTTTATGGTTCCTTTCACTAAGAACGAAGCTAATTTTATACGCTGCGCCTCGCCACCAGAAAGGGTAGAAGAAGATTGTCCTAATTGTACATATCCCAAACCAACATCTTGCAAAGGTTGTAATTTCTGTGTAATTTTAGTTTGACTATGTGCTCCAAAAAATGCCAAAGCATCATCAATTGTCAGAGTTAAAATATCATTGATGTTTTTGCCTTCAAATGTCACTTCCAATACTTCTTTTTTGAAACGTTTTCCGTTACAAACTTCACATTCTAAATGAACGTCAGCCATGAATTGCATTTCAATAGTTACCTCGCCATCACCTTTACACACTTCGCATCTTCCACCATCTACATTGAATGAGAAATGCTTGGCTTGATAATTTCTTAGTTTCGATACGTTTTGTTTTGCAAATAGTTCACGAATATCATCATATGCTTTAATATATGTAACCGGATTTGAACGTGAACTTCTTCCAATTGGATTTTGGTCTACATATTCGATATGTTTGATGTGTGAAAAACTTCCGGCTAATTCGGTAAATTGACCTGCTTTTTCACCAACCCCTTCTAATTTCTTTTGAATAGCTGGGAATAGAATTTTTTTTACCAAGGTACTTTTTCCACTTCCTGAAACACCTGTAATCACAGTTAAACATTCTAATGGGAAAGTGAAATTCTCGTTCTTTAAGTTATTCTCTCTCGCTCCAATAACTTCAATATGATTTTTGAATTTTCTTCTAGTCAAATTTCAGGATTTCTTCATAGGTTCCTTGTGCAACTAATTCACCACCATGCGTTCCTGCTTCTGGACCAATATCGATAATCATATCAGCAGCTTTCATGATGTCTTCGTCGTGCTCAACTACGATGACAGTGTTGCCTAAATCACGTAGCTCTTTTAAAACTTCGATTAGTCTTTCGGTATCTTTTGGGTGTAAACCAATACTTGGTTCGTCTAAAATGTACATCGAACCTACTAAACTACTTCCTAATGAAGTGGCTAAGTTAATACGCTGCGATTCACCTCCAGAAAGTGAGTTAGAGTTACGATTTAACGTTAAATAGCTCAATCCCACATTGAATAAAAAGTCTAAACGATTATTGATTTCGATTAACAAACGCTTTGCTACTTTGGCATCGTATTCGTTTAATTCTAATTTTTTAAAGAAATCAATCAAATTTACGATTGGTAAATCCACTAAATCAGAAACTGTTTTACCACCAACGGTTATGTAATTGGCTTCTGGACGTAATCTTTTCCCTTTACACGTATGACATTTTGTTTTTCCGCGGTATCTTGAAAGTAACACACGGTTTTGAATTTTATAATTTTTCTCTTCTAATTCCGAAAAGAAATCGTTTAGTCCAGTGAAATATGAATTTCCGTCCCAAATCAACTGTTTTTGTTCGTCTGAAAGTTCAAAAAAGGGTTTATGTATAGGAAAATCAAATTTATAGGCATTGTTTACCAATTGATCTCGGTACCAACTCATACTATCGCCACGCCATGGAAATATAGCGTTTTCATAGACAGATAAAGCCGTATTTGGTATCACCAAATCTTCATCAATTCCTATAACACTTCCATAGCCTTCACAAGTAGGACATGCCCCGTAAGGATTATTAAAACTAAACAAATGAATATTTGGTTCTAAAAATGTAATTCCATCCAATTCAAAATTGGCACTAAATTCTAATCGTTTTTTGGTGTCCACTTCTTGCAAATAACAAACGCCTTTACCTTCATAAAAAGCTGTTTGTACAGCATCTGCCAAACGATTGAAAAATTCTTCTTCATCTTTGACAACAATTCGGTCAACAATTAATAATATGTCTTTATTATCTAATTCATGTTGGTCTAAGGTATCTAAACGCACCATTTCATTATTGACTAAGATACGAGCAAATCCTTGTTGTAAGAGTACTTTTAGTTTGTCTTCCAGGGCTCTACCTTCTTCTAAATGAATAGGGGCTAGTAATAACCATTTACTATCTATCTGAAATTCTTTGATGTCATTTATCACATCAGAAACAGTATCTTTTTTAACTTCTTTTCCAGAAATAGGAGAGTAGGTTTTACCAATTCGTGCAAAAAGAAGCTTTAAATAATCATAAATTTCGGTTGATGTTCCAACTGTTGAACGTGCATTGCTGGTGTTTACCTTTTGTTCAATAGCTATTGCTGGGGCAATTCCTTTGATATATTCTACTTTTGGCT
>JBILST010000094.1:0-8056 GCA_044371865.1 Flavobacterium sp. | reverse complement strand
CCGTAAGATTTCATTTTCGCTACTACTTCTTTTGTTAGAATTTTATTAGCGTTTTTGATTCTTTGTACTACATATTTTGACTCTTTTCCATGAGATATCCAATCTTCTAATAAGGTCATTTTAACTGGTTGCACGGCTTCATATACGTATGTTTTGCCTTTTTCAATGAATATTATTCCACAATGAGAAAATTTGGAATTGGTTGCAATTTTAACGGCTTCACATTGTTTTGATTGTGATGATTGAAAAATGATATCACCATTTTGAAAAATAACTTCTTTAGTATCATTTTCTTTACAGTTGAAAGAAACAAAAATGAATCCAAAGAAATTGACCATTAATATCGACATAATCCCCAAACGAATTCGGTGATCAAAGGCTTTGTTGATATTTTGGATGATGTTGAGCATTTTTAAGAGTTTAAAAGTTTAATGTTTAAAAGGTTAAAAGTTTTGTTGCGATGTAAAAGATTAAAGCTATGATAATTGAGTAAACTAAGCAAAATGGAAAACCTAAAATAAAAAATTGGTTCGTACCATTATCTTGAATTATTTGCTCTTCCAATTGTTCGTATTCATATGTGTATTCATTTACTTCAATATTACCATTATTATTTAAGTCAAATTTTCTTAATTCTTGTTTGTCAACATAATCAAAATATATTAATGATAAAATTGATATTAGATATAAACTAATCGATGAAATTAATATTATTTTAAAGTAGCTTATCTTTTTCATTCTTAACCAATATATGCACAAAAGTAAAAGTAAACTAAAACCAATCAAAAAGTGCATATTACTTTCTCTCGTATTTGAAATACATTAAACTTCCGTATAAAATATGGCAACCTCCAAAACCTAGTGCCCAGAATAATAAGCCATAGCCTAAGAACCAGGTAGATAATAATCCCAACACAATCATCGTAATTCCTAAATAACGAACATCTCCTAAAGTATATTTGCTTGCATTTACACAGGCTAAACCATAAAATATTAAGGTTAGGGGCGCGATTAATTGAAATATATTTTTTTCGATTAAAAAGATAATCAAAAAGCCACCTGTTGCTAAGGGAATCATGAAATTAATTACCAATCTTTTTGACGCAGCATTCCAAACGTTTTCGTTGCTTTTTTTGGCTTTTCGCATACTTAATCCAATTCCAGTAACAATGGATAAAAACAATACCGTAGTTGCAATTACTAACAAACGAATTACAGCAGCCTCCGAAATAATTAAATCACGATAAGCGCCCATAGTGGAAGTATCAAAGTAAATGGTTTTATAGGCTAACCAAGCACCCACCAAAGCATACACCCCAGCCAAAATTCCTGATAAACCACTCAAAGAAATAAAACGTGCTGATTTGTTCATCAAATTTTTGATTTCGCTAATGTCATTTAAATATTTCTCGTTTTCCATTTTAAAGTACTTTGAATTACAAAGTAAATAATAAAAAATTTGTTGACCAAACATTTTTTCAATTATTTTTGGAGAAAGAAATAACTATGAAACCTACCGAAGCCTACATACTCCGTCAACCCGAACCCTATCAAGCAATGCTATTGCATGTATTAGCAGTAGTAGAGCAGGAGTTGCTTCAATCGGAATTGCTTTTTAAATGGGGAATTCCATACGTGTATTACAAGAAAAAGCCATTTTGCTATTTAGCTCCTAATCACAAAAAAGGATTTTTAGATGTTGGTTTTGCCAAAGGATTTGAACTGAAAAGGAATCAAGAATTCTTGGTAGATGAAAAAAGAAATACAGTAAAATCACTTCGCTATTTTTCTATTGAAACAATAGATCATGCCCTTTTAATTGATGTGATTTCGGAAGCAAAATCGCTCTACTAAATATAAGAATTATTCAGATTCAATTAAATAACTTAAGCAAATGGTTTTCCCAACACTTTTTGGGCAACTGCATTGGAGTTATACTGGATAAATGTATTAAAAAATCATATTGAAAATAAATCAAAACTTTATGATACAATAGCGTGGTATCAAGCAGCAGATTATTTATAATTGAGTAACAAATTAGAGTAAACTTAATATTTCCTTAAACCCTGAACAAGAACACAATTTGTAAGCTTTTTTGGTGTTATTTTGTATAATAGATATTAATAGGTGATTAATAATAATAGATTGATTAAAAACACTATAACTATGAGAAAAATTGCATTACTATGTTTCGTTTTACTATCCAGTTTTAGTTTTGCACAAGATTGGCAAACTAATTTTGAAGAAGCAAAAAAAATAGCTTCTGCACAAAATAAAAATATTATACTTGTTTTTTCAGGTTCCGATTGGTGTGCACCTTGTATTAAATTAGATAAAAGTATTTGGCAATCAGAGGCCTTTAAGAAAGAGTCTGAAAAAGAATGGATAATCGTAAAAGCTGATTTTCCAAGAAAAAAAGCCAATGTGTTAACCAAAGAACAAACAGAACAGAATAGAAAATTAGCTGAAAAATATAATAATGACGGTAGTTTTCCATTAGTAGTAGTTTTAGATAATACAGGAAAAGTTTTAGGTAAAATGGGCTATAAGAACGTTTCGCCAGAAGAATATATCAAAATGATTCACGCATTAGAGAAAAAATGAAAACACCATTAGTCCTTTTATGTGCGTTCGCAACTTCTACTTTATTTTCTCAACAAATTTTTAAGAAAAAACAAAATTTGTTGGGAAGTCCTTTTGAAATTACAGTAGTTGCTTCTGATTCAATTCAAGGATATTATTATACTGATTTAGCTATTGCCGAAGTAAAACGAATTGAAAATCTAATTTCAGATTGGATTCCAACTACTCAAGTATCTACAATAAATCAAAATGCTGGTATTGTGCCCGTTAAAGTAGATCAAGAAGTATTCGATTTGTTGGAAAGAGCTATAAAAATATCAAAATTAACTTCAGGCGCATTTGATATTAGTTACGCTTCGATGGATAAAATATGGAAATTTGATGGAAGTATGACCGCTATGCCTTCTGCAGAAGTAATAAAAAAATCTGTTGAAAAAGTAGGGTATCAGAATATTATTTTAAATCCAACTGAAAGAACTGTTTTTCTAAAGAATAAGGGTATGAAATTAGGACTTGGCGGTATTGGTCAAGGCTATATTGCAGACCGCATTAAAATTTTGTTACAAGAAAAAGGATGTACATCGGGATTGGTTAATGTTTCCGGCGATATCAATACTTGGGGAAAACAGCCTAATGGGGAACTTTGGACCGTAGGAATTGTGAATCCATTAAATAAGAATAAAGTTTTTGCAACGTTTCCATTAGATGATAGTGCTGTTGAAACTTCAGGAAGCTATGAAAAGTATGTTACTTTTAATGGCAAACGTTATTCGCACATCATTGATCCGAGAACGGGATATCCTGCTTCAGGCATTATAAGTGTAACTGTTTTTGCCAAACAAACCGAATTAGCAGATGCCTTAGCCACTGGAATATTTGTACTAGGAGTAGAAGTAGGATTAGATTTAGTCAATCAATTAAATGGAATCGGTTGTATTATTGTTGATGATAAAGGCACGATACACGTATCAAAAAATATAGACATTAAAAAATATCAGTAAATGAAAAAAATCATTTTGGCTTTAGTTGTAGTTGTTTCTACAATTTCATGCAATTCAGTAAAAGAATATGACAAACAATATATTAATGACCCAGACATGAAACTCTCAGCTAGAAGTTCAGAGCGATATGAAACTACTTTTCAAGTATATCGTGAAGCGGCTTCGGGTGCAAATGGAGGCAAAACAGGTGGCGGTTGTGGCTGTAATTAATTCAAATGAAATGAAAAATTCAATACTAATATTACTAACATTCTGTTCAATGCTTGGTTTTTCACAAGTGAAAGATTCGACAGAAGTAACTTATAAAAAACGCGTTTTAGAATCTATTGAAGTAGATTTTTTAATGAGTTATTATAAGCAAAATGGTATCCATTCGGCAGTTTCTGGAGGAATTGGTTCTGAAAAATTAACCGATTTAACTTCTAATATTGTTGTTGCCATGCCATTAAATGATGACGATGTATTGACTATTGATGCGGGGATTTCTGCTTACACTTCAGCATCTTCCAGTAACATCAATCCATTTAATGCTTCAGGAGCCTCAGGTGGTGGAGGTGACGACGACGATAGAGTAGCTACAGGTCCAACAGGAACCCCATGGCAAGCTTCCTCTGGTGCTTCTGCACAAGATGTTTATGCCTCTGTAGTAGCAAATTATAGTCATTCAAGTGATGATAGAACTTTGGTTTGGAATGCTGATGTTGCCTTTTCAAATGAATATGATTATACTTCTATTGGTTTTGGTGGAGGAATCGCAAAGTTATTTAATGATAAAAATTCGGAAGTTTCCTTAAAAGTTAATGCTTATTTAGATCAATGGAGACCTATTTATCCAACAGAATTACATGAATATGCTAGTTATGGCTCAGGTTTTCAATCCAATGGCTATTTTAGTGGTGTTACTATTTTAGATCAAAATGGAAATGCTTCTACGGCGTATCTTCCATCGGCATATAAAAATTGGGAAAGTACGAATCGAAATTCATATTCTGCCTCTTTTGGTTTTTCTCAAGTAGCTACTAAAAAAATGCAGTTTTCTGTCTTTTTTGATGTATTGTCACAATCAGGCATGTTATCTACACCCTATCAAAGAGTTTATTTTGCCGATAAAGCAAATTATTACATAGGGGAAGCTCAGTATATACCGGTATATGCTACTAGTCAAAATCAAGGAGTTTATCAATTAGCCGATGATATTGAGCGTTTACCAGGTACTCGTTTTAAAATACCTGTTGGAGCCCGATTAAATTATTATTTAAATGAACGAGTTTCCCTTAGAAGTTATTACCGATATTACTGGGATGATTGGGGAGTAACCTCTCATACTGCAAGTATAGAACTTCCTGTAAAACTATCGGATAAGTTTACTATTTACCCATCGTATAGATTTTATACACAAGGAAAAGCAAAATATTTTGCACCGTTTGAAACCCATCTTTCCACAGAAAAATATTATACTTCTGATTATGATTTATCCACTTTTAATGCCAACCAATATGGGTTGGGAATTGGATATACTGATATTTTTACGAATGCTAAAATTTGGAAATTTGGATTAAAAAATATCGATTTAAGATTTAGTCACTATGACAGAAATGATGGTTTAAACGCAAATATTGTTTCTTTCGGAATTAAATTTGTTGAACAATAATAATATTGAGCTATTATGCACATTTTAATAATTGAAGATGAAAAAGGAATTGTTGATTTTCTGAAGCAAGGTTTAGAAGAAGAAAATTATACTGTTTCTACCGCTTTTGATGGTGTTGATGGATTGCAAAAAGCATTAGAACTTCCTGTGGATTTAATTTTATTAGATTGGATGTTGCCAAAAATGCAAGGTATTGAAGTATGTCGCAATATTAGAAAAGAAAATACAACCATTCCTATACTGTTTTTAACGGCAAAAGACACTATTCAAGAAACTATTGAAGGTTTAAAAACGGGAGCCAATGATTACATTAAGAAACCCTTTTCATTTGAAGAACTTTTAGAACGAATTAAAATTCATTTTAGAGCTAAAGACGAAGCAAAAATTGTAACTTTGGGTAATATTACTATTGATAAATCTAAATTTCAAGTTTTTGTAGATGATAACGAAGTCTCTTTAACGCATCGTGAATATGAATTATTAGAATATCTCATAAAAAACAAAGGAAACGTTTGTACTAGAAACAAAATTATTGAAGATGTTTGGGATATTCACTTTGAATATGATACGGGTGTCATTGATGTTTTTATGAATGCCATTCGCAAAAAATTAAATTTAACCAAAGATCAGGATTTAATCAAAACTATTAGAGGAGTAGGATATATCGCAAACGATTATTAGCATGTCAAAAACCGAAACCGCTGTAAAAGCCACTTATTTTAGCATTATAGGAAATACTTTATTAGCTTTAATAAAAGGACTAACAGGCTATTTTGGTAATTCTTATGCCTTGATAGCTGATGCTATTGAATCAACTGCCGATATTTTTGCCTCTTTTTTAGTGCTTTTTGGAATCAAATATTCAAATCGTCCAGCCGACGAAAATCATCCCTACGGACATGGAAGGGCAGAACCTTTGATTACGTTTTTAGTGGTTGGATTTTTAATCACTTCGGCAACGGTTATAGCTTATGAAAGTTTTCATAACATTGGAACACCACACGAACTCCCGAAACCATTCACCCTTTTTGTTTTAGGCGCTATTATTTTGTGGAAAGAAATTTCGTTTCAAATTGTCATGAAAAAAAGCATCGAAACCAATAGCAGTTCGTTAAAAGCCGATGCTTGGCATCATAGAAGTGATGCTATAACTTCTGTTGCTGCCTTTATTGGTATTTCTATTGCATTGTATTTTGGAAAAGGTTACGAATCAGCTGATGACTGGGCTGCTTTATTGGCTTCATTTTTAATATTATACAATTCCTATAAAATATTTAGACCTGCTTTAGGTGAAATCATGGACGAACATTTATACCACGATTTAGAAGCCGAAATTAAAACCATTTCTCAAACGGTTTCAGGGGTTATATGTATTGAAAAATGCTTTATTAGAAAAGCAGGAATGAAATATCATGTAGATTTGCATGTAATGGTAGATGGCAATAAATCGGTTAAAGAAGGCCATGATATTGCGCATATTTTAAAAGATACATTACGAAATAAATTAATGGATTTAGGTCATGTTTTAATTCATATTGAGCCTAATTTTGAAACTATTGTACGTTAATTATGTTATCCTTTTCATTTAAAAACAGAATTGCTTTTAACTACATTTTGAGTAGTTCAATATTGATTGCAATAGTTTTTCTATCCATTTTTACGATTGTAAAATATAGTGTAAATCAACACATTAATGAGGGAATACAAGAGGAATTATACAAACACTTAGACGATGTTTCTACCGATTCAAATGACACTTATCTAATTCAAGTAGATCAATGGCGCGCACGAGAGCATAATTCAATCAGTGTAAATCCAGTGTTTGTTGAGTTTTATGACACGAATAAACAACTCATAGATAAATCTCCGAATTTAAAAAACTCTAATATTCAATTATTAGCTACTAATCAAAATAATAAGTTTACGGATACTAAGCTCAATGGAATTCCTATACGACAAATTCAAACAGCAATCATTAACAAAGAACAAGTTGTTGGTTATCTTGTAGTTGCCATGTCTTTAGAAGATTTTGAAATTGTTCAAATTCTTAAAAACATCTTATTAATTTCTTATCCGTTAATTTTAATTTTACTCTTTTTAATTGCTCGTTTTTTAGCGGGAAGAAGTATTAAACCTGTTAGTACCATAATTGATACATCGAGTCAAATTACAAAAGACAATTTAAAATCACGCATTCCTTTGCCTTTCAACAAAGATGAATTGTTTGTTTTATCACAAAATATTAATAATCTTTTGGATAGGGTAGAAAATGCAATTGAACGAGAAAAGCAATTTACCTCTGATGCTTCACACGAATTAAGAACACCCTTGGCTGTAATGAAAGGCACCATGGAAGTTTTGATACGAAAACCCAGAAATCAGCATGAATATGAGGAGAAAATTAATTTTTGTATTTCCGAAGTAGATCGATTGAACCACATGGTGGATCAATTATTACTGCTGGCACGATTTGAAAATCAAAAGCAAAATATTAAAAATGAAACTATTTTTTTAAACGCTATTATTTTAGACAATTTTACGCGTTTTTCTGAGAAGATTGAAAGTAAAAAAGTAAAAGTTTTCACTTCTTTTTCCGATGATTTTTATATTCAATCTGATAATTATCTTGTTTCAATCATCATTAGTAATTTACTTTCGAATGCTATAAAGTATTCAAATAGTAATGGTGAAATACGTATTGAATTATCGCAAAATGATGATGATATTACTTTTTCAATATCCGATAATGGAATAGGAATTGGTTCAGAAGATGTTGATAAAATTTTCAATTCGTTTTATCGTTCTGACGTTAGTAATCATG
>JBILST010000093.1:0-8063 GCA_044371865.1 Flavobacterium sp. | reverse complement strand
GAATATGATGCCTATTTACAAGGTCCAACACCCATTCGTATGAAAATGTTAGGTTTTTGGGAATATTTTTCAGAATCGTTTTCCAATCCTCAAAAAACCTATAAAAAAATTAAAAAAGCAGGAAATAGTAAGAATTATGAAGCTGCGGTTAAGGAAATATTTAAAAATGGATAAAACCATAAATATATAAAAATCAAAAACTTACGAATTGATTTTTACAAGAAAACAGTTATTCCAAAAAACCATACAGTTATTAATTTACTCTATCATAACTAGTTTATTTTTACAAACTTTACCATAATAAATAGCTTAAAGATATATCTCATTATTATGCACTGAAAAATATTACCTAAAATTTCCCGTAATAAATTTTAAGCTCTCAATGCTAATAATGTCATTTCTTTAAAAAAAGACATTTTATTATGGAAAAAAAATACACCCTAAGCGCATATAAAATAGTTATCTCTATTTTATTTTTTTTCTATTTATCAATAAGCTACTCACAAGTACTTATAAACTACCAAGGTTTTGATGGTACAGCAATCGATACTTGGAATTACACCTCAACGTTGAATACTGGAACTATTCAAACTAACACAACTACATTTGTATCATCACCAAATTCATTACGAATAGGTGGATCAAGTAGTGCTACTCCAGATGACCCATTTATCACCTTTAATAATGTTAGTCTTAATTTTCATACCGATGTTTATTTAAATATCTATTTTTCTTCCAATGGTACACCCGATGATAGAGATGATTTATATTTAGATATTTCATATGATAATGGAATTAGTTATTCAACATCTGTAAAACTTATAGACGGAAAAACGAGTACTACCTCTGATAATTATCCTTTTAACCATGCAGCAAGTTCTGGAAATACAGTAGGCTCACCTTACACCTTTTTAGTACCAAATGGAAATACTCAAATCAAAATTAAAATTAGATTTGATGAACTAAATGGACAAACCAATACAAGTGATTACTATTTTATTGACAATATTAGTTTATACGGAACCTTAATCGGAAATCACATAGAAGTTACTGGGACAAACGATTTGGCAATTGCTCATAATTCTTTGGCAACTATAACAAATGGAACAGATTTTGGCGAAACTCAAATCAATACCGACCCTGTTAGTAAAACTTATACAATAAAAAACATTGGAACAAACACCATTAACTTAACAGGAAGCCCATTGATTGAAATCACTGGCAGCACTGATTTTACAGTTATTCAAAATCCTAGCAACTCCATTAATACAAATAATTCAACAACATTTCAAGTAGAATTTAACCCAAGTTCAATTGGTGATAAAACAGCACAAATTTCAATTGCTAGTAACGATGATAATGAAAACCCCTATATATTTGAAATAGTTGGGAAAGGAATTCAAACGTTTTATGACAGTGATGGTGACACAATTTTTGACAACGTAGATATTGACGATGACAATGATGGTATTCGAGATGACGTTGAAGAATCAAATTGCAACTCCTTAACTGGAAATAAAATTAATTATAAATTTCTAAACGAAACATTTGGTGCTGGTACTAGAACCACAATAAATACAACTTACGATGCTCTTACCACATATTGTTATGAAGATGGAACGGTAGGAATAAACACACCAGAATGTCCCAATCAAAATTTAACCGATTTGAATGACGGAAAATACACTGTAGGTCAATCCGCTCAAATAGCATCATGGGCAGCAAGTTATTGGTATCTAGGAGGTGATCACACAGGAAACCCAAACGGCAGAATGGCTATTTTTAATGCTTCTTACACGCCTGGCATTTTTTATACCGCCAATATAACCGGCGCCCTACCAAATATTCCTATTACCTATAGTTTTTGGGTTATCAATTTAGACCGATCAAATGCACCAGGCATTGCAACTCGATTACGTCCTAATGTTCGAGTTGAATTTAGAGATATGAGTGATAACTTAATCACATTCATTGAAACAGGTGACATTCCACCAACAACAGCTGGTAATCTCGCTGGTGATTGGCAACATTTTACTGCAGATTTAAATTTAAATGTAAGTGCTTTCCGAGTAATTTTCATAAATAACGAAACTGGAGGTACAGGAAATGATTTAGCATTAGATGATATTTTAATTTCTCAAACATTATGTGATTTAGATGGAGACGATATTGCGGATGTCTTTGATTTAGATTCTGACAATGATGGTATTCCTGATGTTGTCGAAGTAAATTTAGGAAATCTATCTGATGGAAAAGCCTACTTATACAGTTGGGTTGACACTAATTTAAATGGCATGCATGATAGCGCAGAATCAAACATTGTTCCAGATTTTGATGGTGATGACGCACCAAATTACTTAGATTTGGATAGTGATAATGACGGTATTTTTGATGTAGATGAATCGTGGTCAGAAAACATAAATGCTTATGTAGGTTATGAAAATGGAGATGGAGATATTAGTGGAGACGGCAGCGGAGATGGACCAGAAACAGAAACGTTTAGAAACAAAGATACCAATGGAGACGGAATTCTTGAAGGCTTTGGTGATGGAATCTTAGACATTTATGATTATGCTTTTAATATTTATGGAAATATCAACCAAGGCACAAACATTGCTCCTTTTGCTCATTATGTAAAAGATACGGATGGGGATGGAAATCCTGATTATTTAGATGTAACATCTAATGGGACAACTTTTGACATTTCACATACACTTTATGCTAATTTAGACACTAATAATAATGGAATCATCGATGGAAGTGCCGATAGTGACGGAGATGGAATTTTAGACACATTTGACACTAACAATAGTGTTTTTGGCTCTCCAAGAGATTTGGAACGAAAGTTATTACTCTCATTTGACGGAAGAAACGACTATGCAACGGATGATACAATTATAACAAATTGGACAAACGCTACTCTCATGGCTTGGATTAATATAAATAATTCATTTTCAAGTGAAGGTGTTATCGTGGGACAAAATAAATTTCAAATTAAAGTTACAAATACTAAAGAAATTGAAGTCTTTGCTAATGGGGTGATTTTAAGCAACAATACCATTTTAAATACAGCACAGTGGATTCATGTGGGAGCAGTTTATGATGGCACAAATGAGCTTTTAAAAATATTTGTAAATGGCGAATTAGTTAATAGCACTCCTGTTTCTGGCAGTATTTCTTCAGATACTTCGTTATTTACTATTGGAAAAAACCCTATTGCAAACAACCAATTTTTCAAAGGTAAAATCGATGAAGTACGATTATTTAATATCGCTTTAACGGATGCGCAATTTCAAAAAATAGTCTATCAGGAAATTCAAGAAAATAGCAGTCAGGTTAGAGGACTAATAATTCCAAAAGATGTTCCAAATTTACTTTGGGCGAATCTGATACGTTATTACAAAATGGACAACTACAAAGACGACATTATAGATAATCACGCAACATTAATCATAGATACTACTCCTGGTGCTAGAATTTTCAATGTAAAAAAGATTCAAACACAAGAAGCTCCAATGCCTTTTATCACTGAGCAATCAGGTGATTTTGCAACAGCTGCAAATTCAATTTCCAAAGAAATTCGTGGTTTAGATGTTGATGATTATGATTGGTCCATCATTCAAGTAAACCATGACATTATATCAAATGCAAATCATATTGATTTAGGAATGCTGGTTGACGCAAGTGCGCAAATAGATGTAATAAATGACACTAAATTACAAAATGATTGGTATTTAAAATTAGATGGAAAAATTGATTTACAAGATTATTCGCAATTACTCCAAACATCAGACAGTGATTTAGACCCTGCAAGCATTGGTAATATTGAAAAAGACCAAAAAGGAACAGGAAATTTATTTAACTACAATTACTGGTCATCTCCTGTTAGCTCTGTTGCTAGTGTAATAAACAACAATACTGGATTTACTGTTGGAGGAGTTTTGAGAGACGGAACCAATCCTGCTTCACCTCAATCTATAACATGGATTTCTGGTGTAAATGGTGCAGCAAGCCCAATGCGATTAGCAAGATATTGGCTTTATAAATTCACAAACTTAACATCTAGTTATGCCAACTGGCAACAAATAAATGAAAATACTGTACTCCAATCTGGTCAAGGATATACCATGAAAGGAAGTGGAATTGTTACACCGCCGAGTGTATTAGCACAAAATTATGTCTTTACAGGAAAACCAAATAATGGCGAAATTAATTCATCTGGAATTCAAATTGGAATTAACAACATTAATCTAATTGGTAATCCATATCCTTCCGCCATAGATGCTAATGAATTTATTTTGGATAACTTAAGTGCTATTAACGGTTCACTTTATTTTTGGGAACATTATACTTCAAACAGCACGCATGTACTGTCTGGCTACCAAGGAGGTTATGCAACAAGAAATCTAGTAGGTGGAGTTCCGCCAGTTTCTCCTGCATTAATTAGTGGATTAGGCTCAAGTACTCGAATTCCTGGAAGATATATCCCTGTAGCACAAGGATATTTTGTAAAAGGAAATTCAAATGGAGGACAAATCATTTATAAAAATAGCCAACGAAGATTTGTGAAAGAAAACAGCGCAAATTCTAATGAAATGTTTAGAGCTAATAACAGTACTACAAGCCTTAATAACAATGATGACCCTGAAGTTCCTGACACCTTTGCTAGAATAAGATTAGGTTACACAGGAAGTACTAATTATCACAGACAATTATTAATTGGATTTATGAACGAGAATGCCGATGATAATTTTAATTTAGGATACGATGCTGAAATAATTGATATACAACCCAACGATATTTATTTTCAAAATGGAAATTACAAATTAGTTATTCAAGGAGTTGGATTTTTTGATGTAAACAAATCCTATCCATTAACATTAAAATCAAGTCAAACGGGTGTTGTTAACTTTATGATAGATGGTTTAGAAAATTTTGATCCCAACCAACCAATTTATATTCATGATAACAGCAACGATAGTTTTTATAATTTGAGAGGAACTACTGTAAGTTTGACAATTCCTGCTGGAGAAATTATGAATAGATTTACGCTAAGATTTTCCAATGCTACCTTATCTTCTGAAGATAATTCAATTAATACGACATATATTTTCTTTAACACAAATGAAAAAGTAGTAGAAATAACTAACAATAAAAATTTAGAAATTGAAGAAGCAACTTTGTTCTCAATTTTGGGTCAAAAAATCAACCATTGGGAAATAAATAGTATTGAAAACAGGATAAAATTACCTGTTAAAAATATTGAAACAGGAGTTTATATCGTTAAAATTAAAACAACTGACAACCTTTATTTTAGCCAAAAAATTATTGTAAACTAATAAAAAGAAGACAACTACAGATTAATTACTCTCTAAAAAACGGGTACTTTTTTAAACTAAAAGTATCCGTTTTACTATTTCTAAGTCAACTTGTGAGTTTTCTTTAATTTCAATAAAATAATTAACTTGCCAATCCTGAGTTTTTATGGCTTGATTATTTTCGGGTTTATCCCAAGGAGCATAAACTCTAATACCACGCTTCCCTCCTTTTCCATTTTTAGAAACAATCCCTTTAGAAACTAAAACCGATTTTGGAAAGATAAATTGGCCGAATTTTTCTGAATCTCGTACCGAAATAATCATAAAATCTAACGAATCAGCTACATCAAAAGGAGCTGTTATACCGTTGTTATTTCGTTTCCAAATAGCAACAAACTGACCGATTTTTGTAGGAGTGATATTGGCAACACGAAGTTGAATTTTATAGTTGTTCAATTCAAAAGAACAAGCTCCATAATTTGTGCTTTCAGGATTCCAAACAAAATTTGTCAGTTCAAAACCAGATTTGTTATAAACTGATTTTTCTGCAAATTGTAAATCACTTTCAAAATTTACTAAATTCATTTATTGAATGATTAAATCATAAAACGATTCGCTAGCTTTTTTCCAATCAAATAAGCGACTCCAATTCCTAAAATTAAAATCCAAAGATTCATGAAAATATAAAACGTATACGCTACTGGATTTTCAGTTGAATTGAAACAATAACTCTCAATTAGAAAACAAAAATGAGTAGTTTCTTTAGAAAATAACGACAAGGCAAAACTCATTAAAAACGTAATTCCAATAGCCGATAAAATATAAACAAGGTTTTTATTCATCGGTTTTTTACCTGTGGGTTGGAACACATTTCGTTCTGCTTCAGTACGTTTATTGCGCTGAAGGGACCAAATCACTTTTTTTGCTTCGTCGTCTACATTCATTTCAAAAATCAATTACAAATTCAAAAATCAATTACAAATTCAAAAATCAATTACAAGTTCAAAAATCAATTACAAATTCAAAAATCAATTACAAATTCAAAAATCAATTACAAATTCAAAAATCAATTACAAATTCAAAAATCAATTACAAGTTCAAAAATCAAATTCAAACTCATATAAATAAAACGCTCTGTGTATCTCTATTCAACACAATCAAAATAAAAAAAACTCAGCGAATCTCTGTGTAATTATTACTTCAGCAATGCTACTAAAGTTTCAAAGTCTACTTTTTGTTGTTCGCCAGTAGCTAAATTTTTCAAGCCAAATTCTTCACGCTCTATTTCCGATTCGCCTACAATAACAGCAAATGGAATTCCTCTTCTATCCGCGTGTTTGAATTGTTTGTCGATTTTTGATTTATCAGGATATAATTCGACTTTGATTCCTTTTTGACGTAATTTTCCAATGGCTTTCATCGAATACAACGCTTCTTTGTCACCAAAGTTTAGGAACAACGCTTTTGAGGTCGCTAAAACGGCTTCAGGAAATAAACCAACTTCTTCCATTACCAAAGCAATTCGGTCTAAACCAAATGATATTCCAACGCCCGACATGTTTTTCAATCCGAAAATCCCTGTCAAATCATCGTAACGACCACCGCCACCAATAGAACCCATAGCTACTCCTTTTGGTGCAGCGACTTCAAAAATGGCTCCTGTATAATAATTCAAACCACGCGCTAACGTAACATCTAAATCCAAGAAAGCGGTTTGTAAGCCTAAAGTCGTAACGTTGTCACAAATAAATTGCAACTCGTTTACACCTTTCATTCCTTCTTCTGAATTAGTAAGTAATTGCGCTAATTTTTCTATTTTTTCATTAATAGTTCCCATGAAATTAAACAACGGTTGTACTTTTTCAATCGCCGTTTCCGAAATGCCTTTTTCTAACATTTCTTTTTTCACGCCATCCTCACCTATTTTGTCTAATTTATCTAACGCTACCGTAAAATCAATCAATTTATCCGAAGCACCAATCACCTCAGCAATTCCAGATAATATTTTACGATTGTTAATTTTAATCGTAACACCTCCTAAACCTAACTGACTAAAAACCGAGTCATACAATTGCACCAACTCCACTTCTTGCCAAAGCGAATTTGAACCCACCACATCAGCATCACACTGATAAAACTCTCTAAATCGTCCTTTTTGAGGTCGATCCGCACGCCAAACCGGTTGTATTTGGTAACGTTTGAACGGAAATTCAATTTCGTTTTGATGTTGCACCACGTAGCGCGCAAAAGGAACGGTTAAATCGTAACGAAGAGCTTTTTCAGAAATATGACTTGTTAACTTCAAACTATCTCTATTTTCTAATAAAGTAGCATCCGCTTTAGCCAAATAATCTCCCGAATTCAAAATCTTAAAAATCAATCGATCTCCTTCTTCCCCATATTTTCCCATTAAGGTTTCTGAGTTTTCAAACGAAGGCGTTTCAATAGGTTGAAAGCCAAATTTCTCAAAATTGGTTTTTATTGTACTGAAAATGTAATTACGTTTCGCCACTTCTGCTGGTGAAAAATCTCGGGTTCCTTTTGGTATACTTGGTTTTTGTGCCATTTTTCTAATGTGTCAATTTGAAAATGTGTCAATGAGACAATTTTAATTTTTCTTAGTGCAAATATCGGATATATTCGGCAGTATAAAAAATCTATTTTGGGGTTTAAACACATAGATTCTGTGTTGATTTACAACAAAAATCTATATTTTTTTATAATTTTGTTTTAAGTCAGTTTAAA
>JBILST010000092.1:0-8148 GCA_044371865.1 Flavobacterium sp. | reverse complement strand
AACTGCATAAATTAATTGGGGCTAATTTTTAATAAATCAGACAAATATATTAAAAAGAGCGAGATGTTATTATTTCTTTAAAATAATTTTGAAACTTCCTTATTTACAAACTCTAAAAAGCGTTCATCTGCATCTGTAAAAGGGTCAATAACATGTGAATCAATATCAATTTGTCCAATGTTAACATCGTTTACAAATAAAGGAACCACAATTTCCGATTTTACAGTAAAACTACAAGCAATATAATTGTCTTGTGCTGCAACATCAGGAACTACAAAATTAGCATTTGATTCAGCAACTTGTCCGCAAATTCCTTTTCCAAATGGAATTACGGTATGGTCAGTTTCTGCACCAACATAGGGGCCTAAATGGAGTGTTTTGGTTTCGTGATTGGCAAAGTAATATCCAACCCAGTCATAATATGAAATGTTTTCGCTTAATAATTGACAAATTTCTTTTAGTTTTTCGTCGCGCGTTACATTTTCTTTCAAGATAATGTTGGTAACAATAGGTTTTAATTCTTCAAATGTCATAGTGGTATTTTTTTACAAAAGTATTTATTCCTCGCTATAAAAAAATCTATATTTTTGTTAAAAATTCATATTTTGAAAAACATTCTAATTCAATATAAACCCTTTTTTGCTTTTTTGATTAAGTTTCTACTGTTTTATGTAGTTTTTGCTTTCTTGTATAAAATGTACTTAAATCAATATGATGCAGCAACTAATGAAGTGGATTATTTTACAGAAGTTGTAGCTAATCAAACCGTAGATTTATTAAATTTAGTTATTGGTGAAGCGAAAAATTTACCACATCAAACAGAATCATCTATTAAAGTATTTTTTAAAGATAAATATTTAGCACGTGTTGTTGAAGGATGTAATGCTGTAAGTGTTATGATTTTATTTGCAGCCTTTATTTTTGCCTTTTCAAATCGTTGGAAAAAAACAGGTTTATACATTGTAATAGGAATACTTATAATTCATGCATTGAATATTTTAAGAATTGCTTTACTAACTTATGCGTTGTATTATTATCCAGCCTATGAAGAACTATTGCATGGTACAATTTTTCCTTTATTTATTTATAGTGTAGTGTTTTTATTGTGGATTTTTTGGATCACTAAATTTTCGGGGTATGTTAAAAGAAATTAGGAATAACAAACTACGTTTTCTATTTATTTTTCTCTCATTAATAGGATTAGTTTGTGTGCGTTTTTTTGAAGATGTACTTTTTTACGATCCTTTTTTGAATTTTTTTAAAAGCCATTCTCAAAATCAATCCGTACCAGAATTAAATGATGTAAAATTGTTTTTTGGGTTTTTATTTAGATATTCAGTAAACACTTTTTTTTCATTAAGTATTATTTATTTGCTTTTTAAACAACTTCAATTGGTTAAATTTTCAGCAATATTATTTTTGGTCTTGTTTCTTTTGTTTGTGATTTTGTTTTTTGTAGTGTTGCGATGTACTAATGAACCTGATTATTTGATATTGTTTTATTTAAGACGATTTTTGATACAACCTCTTTTTTTAATTCTGTTTATTCCAGCATTTTATTATCAACAAATGGTTCGTTAATTTTTTGTATCTTTATGTAATCATTTCTTGATTATGAAAGTTACAAAATACTCTGGTGAATTAGTTCATTACGATGAACAGAAACTAATTAATTCACTCCGAAAATCAGGAGCTGATCAAGCTATGGCAGAAACCATTGTTAAGGAAATTGAAAGCGAAATGTATGAAGGTATTTCCTCGAAAAGAATTTATAAGCTTGCTTATCAGCTATTAAAAAATATTTCCAATGTTCATGCCGCACGTTATAATTTAAGAACCGCCTTGTTAGGTCTTGGTCCTGCTGGGTTTTTCTTTGAGAAATTTATTGCTAAAGTTATGAAAGAGCAAGGTTTTCAAACTAAAGTTAGCATTACACTAAATGGTAAATGTATTTCTCATGAAATCGATATATTGCTTCTCAAAAACGATATGGTTTCAATGATTGAATGTAAATTTCATTCAGGGCAAGATGCAAAAAGTGATGTAAAAGTTCCGATGTATATTTTGTCACGATTCAATGATATAAAAGATAAAAAATATGATTTGTTTTCGGTGAAGCGAAGTATTTCAAAATGTATCATTGTAACCAACAACAAGTTTACCACAGATGCTATTCAGTTTGGAGAATGTTCGGGTTTGAGTATGTTGAGTTGGGATTATCCTCAAAAAAAAGGTATCAAAGATTTGGTTGATAGTTTTCGAGTTTATCCCGTAACTTGTTTAACCACTCTGACCAAAGCAGAAAAAGACCAATTGTTGATTTTAGATTGTATTACCATTAAAGATTTAATTCAACATCCCGATTATTTAAAAACTATTGAGTTAAGTCATAATCGAACTATAAATGTTTTAAAAGAAGCGAATCAATTAATAAATTAAAGCAAAAATCATGAAAATTCATTTTTTAGGAGGCGCAGGAACTGTGACAGGTTCAAAAACGTTAATCGAACATAATAATTTTCGAATTCTGATTGATTGTGGCATGTTTCAAGGAATAAAATCATTGCGCGAATTAAATCGTGAGCCTCTTTCCATTTTGCCTGAAACGATTGATTTTGTAATTCTTACTCATGGACATTTAGATCATTGTGGTTGGTTGCCCAAGTTGGTAAATGAAGGTTTTAAAGGAAAAATTTTCTGTACAAGACCAACAAAAGAAATTTCGCGATTGATTTTATACGATAGTGCAAAAATTCAGGAAGAAGAAGCTAAAAAAGCGAATGAAGAACAGTTTTCAAAACACGATCCAGCCGAACCTTTGTATACAGAATCTGAAGTAGATGCTGTAATTCCTAAATTCAGAATAGTAGATAAAGATTTGGAAGTGAAACTCAATGATGATGTTTCTTTCAAATTCTTTTATGCAAGTCATATTTTAGGCGCTTGTTCAATTGAATTAACTATCGATGGAAAAGTTTTGGTTTTCTCAGGTGATATTGGTCAAGATGATGATGTACTAATGTTTCCACCTCAAAAACCCAAAAAAGCAGATTACGTTTTTTTAGAAAGTACGTACGGAAATCGCCTTCATCCACAAACTAATGCTTTATTTGAATTGGAAACCATCATCAATAATACCTTCAACAAAGGTGGAACCGTTGTAATTCCGAGTTTTGCAGTGGAACGTGTGCAATCTATGATGTATTTGATTTGGCAACTAAAAAAAGAAGAACGCATTCCAAATATGCCTTATATAATTGATACGCCAATGGGAATTAGTGTCTTAGATGTTTTTAAAGATAATCGCACATGGCATAAACTTTCGATAGAAGATTGCGACGAAATGTGTGAAGTTTTTACTTTAATTTCCGATTACAAAGACAGCATGAACGCCGTTTACGATAAACAACCAAAAGTTGTCATAGCAGCAAGCGGAATGATAACGGGTGGAAGAGTGTTGTCGTATTTGGAAAGATTAATCGATAAGCCTGAAACTACAGTAACATTGGTAGGTTATCAAGCCGAAGGGACACGCGGCAGAAAATTATTAGAAGGCGCTCAAGAAATCAAAATTTACGGGAAATATTATCCTGTTCAAGCAAATATTTTATTGATTGAAAGTTTATCTGCACATGGCGACCAAAAAGATTTACTCAATTGGTTATCCGAATTAGAAACCAAACCTAAAAAAGTATTTCTGATTCACGGCGAAAATGAAGCCGCAGACGAACTTCGATTAAAAGTTAATGAGCAATATGGTTTTGATACTCAAGTCCCTTTTTTGGGTCAAGTGATTGAAATTTAGTAAATTTTAACGCATTTTTATTTTCTAATTACTATTTTTGTCCCAATGAATTTCAGAAAACACATCAGTATCGTTTTAGCTGCTCTAATATTGCTTGCCAATTTAGGGTTGAGTTTTGCGGTACATTATTGTAAAGATGAAATTGCATCGGTTTCTTTTCAATACCAAGAAGACGAACCTTGTGTTGAGGAAGCAAAATCATGTTGTGCAAAAGAAGATTCTCACGATTCTTGTTGTTCAAACAAATTAATCAAAGTTGAAAAAAAGACCGATGATATATTGGTTAAAAACTTTCAATTAGATTTAGAACAAGCGGTTTTTAGTGCCGATTGGAAACCAAATTTTATTACATTTGAACCAGTTATTGTAACCTCTAATGAAGTTGCTTTTTATTGTGATTCTCATGCGCCGCCACTCTACAAACTCTACTGTCAATTCGTTTTTTACGCATAATTTTATTGTTTTTTATTCTGTAAATCAAAGAATTAATAACAATAAATAATCTTATTATGTTTAAAAAAATAGCGTTTTTGCTATTCTTTGTTTCTCAATTTATTTATTCGCAAGAAACCATAAAAGGAATAGTAACAGACGAAAAAAATCAACCTTTATTAGGCGCTAATGTGTTTTGGTTCAATACTTCAATTGGAACTACAACAGATGAAAATGGGAATTTCTCCATAAAAAAATCTCCCGAAACTACTTTTTTAGTAGTCAGTTACATTGGTTTTGAAACTAAAAAAATAGAAATTACTTCGAGCACAATTTCAGTTGTTCTTAAAGAAGTAAATGCTTTAAAAGAAGTAACCATTTCCAAAACCAAAAAAGGAACCGAACATTCTTTGTACAAAGTTCAAAATGTGCAAGTAATGGGGCAAAAAGAGTTGTTGAAAGCGGCATGTTGTAATTTATCTGAAAGTTTTAGTACGAATCCATCCATTGATGTTAATTTTTCGGATGCCGTTACTGGAAATCGTCAAATTAAGATGTTGGGTTTAACTAGTCCGTATATTTTAATTGCAGAAGAAAATATTCCTTCGGTTCGAGGTGCTTCACAAGCTTACGGATTGTCATTTGTCCCAGGAACTTGGGTTGAAAGTATCCAAATTACTAAAGGAGCTGGAAGTGTAATTAACGGGTATGAAAGTATTTCAGGGCAAATTAATTATGAAGTTTTAAAACCAGTGAATGATATTCCGTTTTTCTTAAATGCGTATGCTTCGCAAGATGAACGTTATGAAATTAACACACATTTCAATAACAAATTTTCCGATAAATTAAGTTCGACTTTATTTTTACATGGAAATACTCGTGTTGGAAAAAATGATATGAACGATGACGGATTTTTAGATGGCCCGATTGGAAAACAAGTCAATATTTTAAATCGTTGGCAATATAACGATGCCGAAAACGGAATCGTAAGTTTTTTAAATGTTCGTTACATGAACGATGAAAAACAAGCCGGTGAAATGGATTTTAATCCAAATACTGATAGATTAACGACAAACGCTTGGGGAAGTGAAATCAATACCGAGAAAATTGAAATATCAAATAAAACAGGATACGTTTTTCCAGAAATGCCATACCAAAGTTTCGGATTCCAAAATTCGTTTCAATCCCATAAACAAGATTCCTATTTTGGTTTGAGTCAGTATGATATTCAACAAAAAAGTTTTTATTCGAATTTGTTGTTCAATTCGATTATCAATAACACAAAGAATAAATTCACAACAGGGTTAAATTTTACTTACGATGATTATAACGAATTCGTAGCAGTAAATTTTAATCGCGATTTTTCAAGAATTGATAATTCGGTAGGTGCCTTTTTCGAATATACTTTTGATAACACTGATAATTTCAGTTTAGTTGCTGGCGCACGTATTGATAATCACAATCGTTTAGGAACTTTTATCACACCAAGATTACATATTCGTTATAACCCATGGAAAGAAGCTGTAATCAGAGCTTCTGCAGGAAGAGGAAAACGTGCGGCAAATATTTTTGCTGAAAACCAACAATTGTTTGCTTCTAATAGAAATTTCTCCATTTTAAATAACGATGGAAAATTATACGGATTAAACCCTGAAATTGCATGGAATTACGGTTTGAGTTTTATTCAAAAATTTAAATTAGTTGGAAAAGAAGCAGAGGTAATTTTAGATTATTACCGTACCGATTTTCAAAATCAGGCGGTGGTTGATTTAGATTATTCTCCTCAAGATGTTTTGTTCTATAATTTGAAAGGAAATAGTTTTGCTAATTCATTTCAAGCGGAATTTTCAATCAATTTAATGACGCATTTAACCTTTAAAACAGCTTATAAATACTATGATGTGCAAACGCAATTTGCAACAGGTCAAATGCAAAGAGCGCTTCAAGCAAAACATAGAGTTTTTGGAAATGTAGCCTACGAAACGCACATCAAAGACAAAGGACAACAATGGAAGTTTGATGTAACTTACAATTGGTTAGGTGAACAACGTTTGCCTTATACACAATCAAATCCAGTACAATATCGTTTGGATGAATATGCTCCAGCTTTTGGTGTTTTAAATGCTCAAATTACTAGAACGTTTTCAAGCACTTTTGAGGTGTATATTGGAGGTGAAAACATGGGGAATTACAAACAAATGAATGGAATTGTTCAAAATGAAAACCCATTTGGTACTTATTTTGATAGTAGTATGATTTATGGACCTACTTTTGGTGCTATGTATTATGCTGGAATACGATTTAAAATTAAAGATAAAAAAGAGAATCATAATCATATTGAAGGAGAAGCTCACGACCACTAATTAATTTAAAATAATAGAAAAATGAAAAAAATAGTTTTATTAGTATTAGCCTGCCTTTTTTCACTAACAATGGTAGCACAAGAGAAAAAAAGTAAAAACAAAAAAGTTGTAATTAAGGTAGCAGGAAATTGCGGAATGTGTGAAAAGCGTATTGAAAAAGCAGCTTTTTCAGTTAAAGGAGTTAAAGATGCTGAATGGCATGTAGATTGCCAAGATATTCATTTGGTAATTGATGAAACTAAATGTTCAGCAGATGATGTTGCTAAAGAAATTGCAAAGGCAGGGCATGATACAGGTTCTGTAAAAGCAGATAATGCTGTTTATGACAAACTTCATGGTTGTTGTAATTATCAACGAATAAAATAGAAAAAAATCCGATTAGTAGCTCTAATCGGATTTTTTGTTAAAATTAGATACAATTTAATTTATGGAATCAAAATATACCATACATTTGTTCTTTCTTTTAGGTAAAAGGTGAAATCAAATTTGAATAAATTTAAAAAATTATTTTCGTTTTTTATGCTCGCATTTTTTATGTGGGCATTTGGTGTTGCATTTAATTCGCCACTAAAAACAGAAATAAAACCTCAAATTGAATTTCAACAACACAATCATAGCTCGGATTTATCTCATTTTCATACTGTAGAAGTAGAAGAAAGCGAGTTTATAATTGTTGAATCAGAGCCTGAATTTGAAATAGAATTAGAGTGGTTTTCAATTCCAACAAAAACATTTAATGCTTTAAATAAGACATTAAATGAGCATTCTAATTCCTTACTAGCGTTATTATTTTCTTCCAAAGAAACGATTCCACTTTACGATTTATATTGTAATTGGAAATTCCATTTGTCTTAATACAATAATTATTTTTTACGATTTCAAATCCTTTTGAAATCAACATTTTATTTGTATTAATTCAATTTCATTTTAAAATGAAAACACACAATGTTGGTTTTGACGAACACGAAGTTCTTCATCACTTAACCCATTATTTACCAGCGCAAAATCCATTGAAAGACTTTGTGCATCATAATACATTACACGCTTTTCAAGATCAAGAGTTTCACAAAGCTTTAGCAAAAGCCAATGCTATTTTTGGCTACAAAACCTATCTTTCTTTGGCGGAGTTTAGAAATAGATTTGCTAATAATGAAATTAAAGAACAGGTTTTAAACCATGTTATTTCCAAATGCAAAGGAGTTGAACATCTAGAAACTTGGAAAAATAAATTATTACATCAATCCTATGATGAATCCGTTCAGTCAAGAATAGGGAATTTACGTGCCAATTGGAAAAAAGAATATGCAATAAATCTTGAAAAGTCAACTCATAGTTTGTTGTTTAGAGTTTTGTGTAGCTATTTAGACCAAGGAATTGCCATGTGGACTTTTCCTGAAAACGAAAACGGTTTTCTAAACTCCATAATTACTTTAGAAAAAAATACAGCAACTGGAATTTTTACTTCAAAAAGAGTAAAAGAATTGCTATTCAATAAAGCTTCAATAATACAATTGTTAGAAATTGTTGTTGGAAAAGAAGAATTGTATG
>JBILST010000004.1:0-27482 GCA_044371865.1 Flavobacterium sp. | reverse complement strand
ACTGGTTTAATTTTGTGGTCTTTTAAGCAGCCATAAGTTGGAATTTGAATGAATTCTGAAAAATTTTCTTTGAAACTACTACTTACCAAACTGTCTTTCCAGCTAGAAATAACCAAGTTTTGTTCCATTTTTAAGAAAGCTAATTTAATGGCATCTACATAAGTAATTGGTTGGATGTTTAATACTTTTTGGAGGTCATTGTTTTGACAAACAACCTCCATTTTCATACTATCTACCAAATTCACAGCTAGTTTATAAGATGTAGAAGTAACAAAATACAACCAATAGGATGAAAGCTTTGGTGACATAATTGGGAGTGTGAAAATCCAAAGCTTGATGCCTCTTGTTTTAGAATACAACAACATCATTTCTTTATAGGTAATAACGTTTGGACCTCCAATGTCATAAGATTTATTAAAATGCTCTTCTTTCAGTAAAACACCTGTTAAATAATGAATAACATCTCGAATGGCTATGGGTTGGCATTTCGTTAAAACCCATTTTGGAGTTACCATAACAGGTAGTTTTTCGCACAAATCACGAATAATTTCAAAGGAAGAACTTCCTGAGCCAACTATAATTCCAGCTCGAAGGACAGTGGTATTGAAATTACCTTCAAATAAAATATCTTCTACGTTTTTTCTGGATTGTAAATGTTTAGAAAGTTCAGAATTATTGACAATTCCACTCAAATAAATGACTTGTTTAACGCCAATTTCGTTCATGTACAAATTGAAGTTATGAGCTGATTTTCCTTCCATAACATCAAAATCTGAAGTTGAAGATGTCATCGAGTGGATAAGGTAATACGCTACGTCAATTTTTTTTGGAAGATTATTTAAATTCAAGGGATGTAAAAAATCTACTTCCCAAAGGCTGACTTTTTCTAAAGTCGCTTTGTCAAGCCCTAAACGGTTTTTATCTCTTACGCAACAAACTACTTCATGACCTTGCGAAAGAAGTTCAGGAAGTAATCTTCGTCCAACGTAACCATTAGCACCAGTTAGTAAAATTCGCATTTTTCTTTTAAAGGTACAAAATAGAATGGTTAAATACCTCTAACAATAGTTAAAATAGCACTTATAATATATTGAATACCAATTGCAATGGTTAAGAAACCAATAATTCTTGAGATGGCAACAATTCCAGAAGATCCTAACATTTTGGCTAAATAGTGAGCGCTACGAAGAATAATATAAATAGTTACGGCAACTACAGCTATTGCAATGGTAGATATTATAATTTCAGTTGTGTTATTATGTTCCTGATAAAAAGCTATTAATAATGATATGGAGCCTGGGCCCGCTAACATTGGCATTGCTAATGGGGTTAAGGCAATATGAGTTCTGTTTTGAACTTCTTTTTGAACTTTTTTATTAATTCCTTTGCTTTTACTGAAATTTCCGTTTAATAATCCAAAACCTGAACTTGTAATAATAATTCCTCCAGCAATTCGTAAAGCAGTAATGGTTATTCCAAAGAAACTCAATACATATTGGCCAATAAAAAAAGAAATTATTAATATTATTAGAACGTTAATGCTAGTGATTAAGGATACTTTTGCTCTTTCTCCACTTGTGTAGCCTTCTGTTAAAGCCACAAAAATAGGAACGGTTCCAATTGGATTTAATACCGAGAATAATGCAGCAAATAGATAAATAAATAATTCCATTAATATTTTGTTTGTTAATGCTAATATAGACTATTTATTTTATAATCTCAACATCAAATATTCATTTAAATGTTATTTTGTGGTGCTATTGGCAGGTTGTAATTGACGGATTTTAATAAATTATTCGTAACTTTAGATGGTTAAAATATAATTATCATGAAAACATTAGTCATAGGTGCTTCAACAAATAAAGAGCGTTATTCGTATAAAGCTATACATAGTTTAGTAGATAAAAGTCATCAAGTTGTTGCCATAGGAGTCAAAAAAGGAATGGCATTTGACATACCAATAGAAACTGAAAAATTTGATTTTCATGCTGTAGATACAGTTACATTATACGTAAATCCAAAAGCACAAGAAGAGTATTACGACTATATCTTATCATTAAATCCAAGACGAGTGATTTTTAACCCAGGAACAGAAAATTCTGAATTTTATAAAATCCTAGAAGCCAATAATATTAAATACGAAGTAGCTTGTACTTTGGTGTTATTGGCTACAAATCAATATTAAAAAATAGTTTTACTTGTAGCAGGTTTGCTAATGATTAGTAATCCGATGAATGTGATAATTCCGTTTATTATGATTAATTCATTGTCAATTACATACTCTCCAAAAATAGTTTTTGAATTTTTAGCCAATAAAAAGCAAACCAAAGGAGAAATCACACAAATAACAGGAACTAATTTGTCATGAACGGTTTTTGATTTCATAAACAACCCAAAAGCATATAGCCCTAAAAGAGGTCCGTAAGTATAACTTGCGACTTTAAAAATCATGGTTACTACCGATTTGTCGTTAAGTGAGTTAAAAATAATAATGACCAAAAACATCAATATTGAAAATCCAACGTGTACCAAATGACGGGTTCTAACGGTATTTGGTTTGTTTTGATTTTCAACTTTGTCCATTCCAAGAAAATCTACGCAAAATGAAGTGGTTAAGGCTGTTAGTGCAGAATCAGTTGTGGCAAAAGTAGCTGCGGTTAATCCTAATAAAAATACGATAGCTGGAAAGATATTTAAATGATTAAAAGCAATTTCAGGAAATAATAAATCGGTTCGCTTTACACCATCAACCATAGGGACAGAGATTCCATTTTTTTCGGCATATAAATAAAGAAGTGCGCCTACACTTAAAAAGAAAATGTTAATCAGTACAAAAATCCCTGTGAAGGTAAACATGTTTTTCTGTGCTTCGCCAATATTGGCACAACTCAAATTCTTTTGCATTAAGTCTTGATCTAATCCCACCATTGCTATGGTTACAAATATCCCGCCTAAAATTTGTTTCCAAAAATAATTTCCTTTCAAATAATCTTCAAAAAAGAAAACTTTAGAATAGTTGCTTTTTTTTACGGTTTCAAAGGCGTCTATGAAACCTAAATCCAAACTATTACAAATGAAAATAATGGTTAAAAATACTGAAGAAACTAAGAAAAAAGTTTGCAATGTGTCTGTAATAATAATCGTTTTTAAACCGCCACGATAGGTGTATGCAAAAATTAAGGCAAGCGAAATTAAAACTGTTACAGCAAAAGGAATGTTATATTCGTCGAAAACAAATCGTTGCAATACAATAACGACTAAATATAGACGAAATGCAGAACCAATAGTTCTACTGATTAAGAATATGGTTGCGGCAGTTTTATAACTTACAATCCCTAATCGCTGTTCAATATAACTATATATTGAGGTTAAATTCATGCGGTAATAAAGCGGAAGTAAAACGGTAGCAATAATTATAAAACCAATAGCATTCCCAAGTACAAATTGAAAATATTTAAATTGAAAATCAGGATTTCCAACTTCACCAGGAACTGAAATAAAAGTCACGCCAGATAAAGCAGTACCAATCATTCCAAAAGCCACTAAGTACCATTTGGCATTTTTATTTGCTTTGAAAAAAGCTTCGTTACTACTATCTTTTTTACTTACGAGATTGGATATAAGAATAAGAATTCCGAAATATATGATAATAATAGCTAGAATAATTCCTGATGACATAATTGTATTTTTATTTAGGCTAAAATAGAAATAAATCATAAAATTGAGCATAGAAAATAGAAAAAAGACAGAATGAAGAACTTTCTACACTTCTGTTTTCTATAATCTGTTTTCTTTTTTCAAAATTAACTACTTTTGCTAAATGGAATTCCCTTCAAAATTAGTAGAAAATGCGGTTAATGAAATGTCTCAATTGCCTGGTATTGGTAAAAGAACGGCATTGCGATTGGTTTTGCATTTGTTAAAACAACCAAGAGAACAAATAGAATTGTTGTCTTCGGCTTTAACAACAATGCGAAATGATATTCAGTACTGTAAAGAATGCAATACAATTTCTGATGCAGAAATTTGTGGAATTTGTTCAAGTGCCTCTAGAGATAAAACGATAATTTGTGTAGTGGAAGATGTAAGAGATGTTATGGCAATTGAAAATACAGGGATGTATAAAGGGATTTATCATGTTTTGGGAGGAAAAATTTCGCCTATTGAAGGAATTGGGCCAAGTCAGTTAAAAATCACTTCTCTTGTTGAAAAGGTAAAAGAAGGGAAGATAAATGAAATAATATTTGCTCTAAGTTCAACAATGGAAGGCGATACCACTAATTTTTATATTTTTAGACAAATTAAGGAATATGGTGTAAAAACATCCACAATTGCAAGAGGAATTGCCGTTGGAGATGAATTGGAATATGCAGACGAAGTTACCCTTGGACGAAGTTTATTGAATAGAATTCCTTTTGAAGGCTCTATTAAACAATAAATAGCAAAATTTTACATCAATTTAATAGAATAACTTCATTATTTTAATTGTAAAAACTATATTTGTTACCTAATTAGATGTGCTTTGTGTTTTAGTGTTAAAATGCAATCAGTTTAAGTATTGACTACTCATGAAAAAAATAGTTTTTTTAGCATTATTTGCTGTTATATTTACCTCGTGCATTTCTACAAAGGATATAACGTATTTACAACCAAGTGCTGCAGCAAAGTCAGATTCAATAAAAGTTTCTCAAGAAAATTCGAAACCCTACAGGATTCAAACAAGTGATATTTTAAGTATTAATATTAAGGCTTTGGATCAAAAATTAGTTGAAATGTTTTCCACTTCTACTGGTGGGTCAGCTCAGACGCAACAATCGCCTCAAACTTTATATTTTAATGGTTACACGGTTGATGATCATGGAAATATTAGACTTCCTATTCTTGGTGAAGTTAATGTTTTAGGTTTTACTTCTGATGAAGTGAGACAAAAAATTGAAAAGCAATTATTAGAAGAATATTTCAGAAAAGAAGCAAATATTTTTGTAACGGTAAAATTAGCAGGACTGCGTTACACTATTAATGGTGAGATTGGTTCACCTGGTACAAATGTGCTTTATCAAGACAGAGCTACTATAATGGATGCTATTGCAAATTCTGGAGATATTCTTATAACGGGTAATAGAAAAGAAGTGCAAATCATTAGAAAGTTTCCGCACGGTTTTGAAACATATAATATAAATTTAACAGATGCAAATGCTGTTAATTCTCCATATTTTTACATCCAACCTAATGATTATATAATTGTTAAGCCACTGAAACAAAAAACTTGGGGAACAGGTGTTACCGGAGTTCAATCGGTAGCCACAATTATGACTGCTATTTCTTTAATTACAACATTACTTGTGTTGTCTAAAACTTTATAATAACAAGATGCTGGATACTAAAGATTTTAATTTTTTTGAATCTCATAATTCTTTTGATTTTAAAGGGTTTCTTTTTAGGATTATAGGATATTGGAAGTGGTTCGTATTGTCGCTAATAATAACTTTTGTATATGCTTATAATGTCAATATTAGAAAAGAAAGCATGTATGGGATGGAATCTCTTATTGTTGTTGAAGATCAAAACAACCCCTTTTTTACATCAAATACTAGTTTAGTATTTAATTGGGGAGGTACTTCTGATAAAGTACAAACGATTATAACAACTCTTAAATCCCGTTCTCATAATGAGGTAGTTGTTGATAAATTACAATATTATATTAAATATTTAAAGCAAGGTGAATACTTTTTTAAAGATGCTTATGGAGAAGTTCCTTTCTATGTTGAAATTGATAAATCTAAAGGACAGTTGTTTGCTAAATTAATAAAAGTTAAATTTTTATCACCTACACAATATAGATTAAGTGTTGATTTTGGTGAGTCTACCTCCGCATCATTAATTCAATATTCAGATGTTACTACTAAACCCGTTAATGTTTCTGGTGGTGAGTATAGTAAAGTTTTTAAAATTAATGAATCGGTTGATTTGCCTTTTTTAAATTTTAAATTAATTATAAAGCCTGAAGCATTTGAATTTACAAATCAAGAATATTTTATTCGTTTTGATGATTTTAATAGTACGGTAGCAAATTATAGAGCCATTGATGTAACTGCTGATGCTAAAGCATTATCTGTAGTTCGTTTACAATTAGAGGGTTCAAATAAATATAGATTAGTTGAATATTTAAATACCACAGTTGAAGAATTAAGAAATATTCAGTTAGCAAGTAAAAATCAGTTTGCAAATAATACAATTAGCTTTATTGATAGTACTTTAAAAGAAATGGAAGGGCAAATAAAAGATGCCGAAAATGAATTAAAGGAGTTTAGAAAAGGGAAAAATATTTTAGAGTTAGAAGAAGAAGTAGGAGGTAGTTTATTAAGTGAAAAACTTTCTGGGTATGATCTTGAGAAAGATGCTATCAATAGAAAAATAGCCTATTATAATTTACTTAAAAATTATTTAGTTAAAACAACTGATTATTCTAAATTGCCCGCGCCAACTGTTGCAGGAATCGATGATCCTAATGTAGTTGCAAACGTTTCTAAATTAATTGGTTTGTCTGCTGAAAGAGCCAATTTAGCCTATTCTGTTAAAAACAAAAAAATGTTTTCTGAGTTTGATGTTGAAATGGAATCGACTAAGAAAGTATTGTTAGAAAATATTATAAGTTCAAAAAGTGCGCTAGCTTTAGATTTGTCTTTAATTAATAAGAATATTGCTAGAACTGAAGGGGAGGCTAGTTTGCTTCCTGAAAACAAACAAGAACATATTAAAATAACACGTAAATACAATTTAAAGGATAAAATATATAGTACTTTTTTAGAAAAAAGAAGTGAGGCTGAAATTGTCAAAGCTGCTAATATTTCAGATATTAAATTTCTAGATCCTGCAAAAGATGTTGGTGGTGGATTGCGTGGGCCAAAAACAAGTATCAATTATATTTTAGCTGCTTTTTTGGGAGTTTTGATACCATTGTTAATAGTGTTTGTGTTAGTGTTGTTAGATAATAATGTAAATACTGTTGAAGATATTCAGAAGATGACTAAAATTCCTATAATTGGAATTGTAGGAATGAAAAATACAGATAATAATTTATCAGTTTTTGAAAAGCCTAAATTTCCGTTAGCGGAGTCTTTTAGAGCTATTCGTTCTTCTCTACAGTTTATGTATAAAAAGCAACAAAAAGAAGGTACAAAAATATTGATGTTGACCTCTTCGGTAAGTGGAGAAGGAAAAACATTTTGTTCGATAAATCTTGCCACCGTTTTTGCTTTAAGTGATAAAAAGACTGTAATCGTAGGTTTAGACTTAAGAAAACCTAGAATCTTTGATGATTTTCATATTGATAATGTAACTGGTGTAGTAAATTATTTAATCGGACAAAAAACATTAGATGAGGTTATTCAAAATACTCATATTCCATTTTTAGATGTTATTTCTTCTGGACCTATTCCTCCTAATCCATCTGAGTTATTGATGAGTGAATCTATGAAAGAAATGATTGAAGAGCTTAAAACTAAGTATGATTATATTGTTCTAGATACTCCTCCAGTTGGGTTAGTTTCTGATGCATTAGAATTATCGCAATTTTGTGATGCTACGATTTATGTTACTCGTCAAGGATTTACTAAAAAAGGTATGTTGGGTGTTGTAAATGAAAAACATAAACGCGGTGAATTGCATAACATTAGTATATTATTCAATGGTTTTAAAAACGATGTTAGATATGGGTATGGATATGCTTATGGTTATGGTGTATATGGTGAAGGTTATCACGATGAAGTTATTGAGTTAAAAGGATGGAAAAAATTTATCAGTAAATTTAAGAAGTAATTTTGTTGTATGATTTAAATAATTTTGATTCTTTCATCAATTGTTTTTTAGGTTTATATTTAAATATTGCTAGTAAAATTTGAATGTTAAGTGTTTTTGGTATTAAAAAAAGAATAAAATTTATAATATGATTACAAATATTTGTTGTATTGGTGCGGGTTATGTTGGAGGGCCTACAATGGCTATCATTGCTCAGAAGTGTCCACATATTAAGGTTACAGTAGTAGACTTAAACGAGAAAAGAATAGCCGCTTGGAATGATGCAGATGTTAATAATATTCCCATTTATGAACCAGGTTTAAGCGATGTGGTTGCAGAAGCTCGTGGTAGAAATTTGTTTTTTTCTACTGAAGTTGATAAAGCTATAGATGAAGCGGATATGATTTTTATTTCGGTGAATACCCCAACTAAAACGTATGGTGTGGGGAAAGGTATGGCGGCTGATTTAAAATATATTGAACTATGTGCTCGTCAAATAGCTCGTGTGGCTAAAAACGATAAAATTGTTGTTGAGAAATCTACTTTACCAGTTCGTACTGCGAGTGCAATTAAAGATATTTTAGATAATACTGGTAATGGTGTTAACTTCCAAATTCTTTCAAATCCTGAGTTTTTGGCGGAGGGTACTGCTGTAGAGGATTTGTTTGCTCCTGATAGAGTTTTAATTGGTGGTGACTCAACTGTTGAAGGTCAAAAGGCTATTCAGCTTTTAGTTGATGTATATGCAAATTGGGTTTCTAGGGATAAAATATTAACTACTAATGTTTGGTCTTCTGAATTGTCAAAGCTTACTGCTAATGCGTTTTTGGCACAACGTGTTTCTTCTATCAATGCTTTAAGTGAATTGTGTGAGAAAACAGGTGCAGATGTAAATGAGGTGGCAAGAGCAATTGGAATGGATAGTAGAATAGGATCTAAATTTTTGAAATCTTCTGTCGGTTTTGGAGGTTCTTGTTTTCAAAAGGATATATTGAATTTAGTGTATATTGCTAAATCCTATGGTTTAGATGAGGTGGCTGATTATTGGGAACAAGTTATTATTATGAACGATCATCAAAAGCGTCGTTTTGCTAAAAATATTATTAAGACATTATATAATACTGTATCTGGAAAAAAGATTACATTTTTAGGATGGGCTTTTAAAAAGGATACGAATGATACGCGTGAATCTGCTGCTATTTATGTGGCTGATGATTTATTGAATGAACAAGCAAGTATTAGTGTTTATGATCCTAAAGTAAGTACGGAACAAATTCAGTCTGATTTAAATTATTTGCAAACACGTTCTGAAGCTGATAATTCTAACGGAGTACATGTTCATGCTAATCCTTATGATGCCTGTAAAGATGCGCATGCTATTGCTATTTTAACAGAGTGGGATGAGTTTACCCAATATGATTGGCAAAAGGTATATGACGCTATGTTAAAGCCGGCTTTTGTTTTTGATGGTAGAAACATTTTAGATGCTGATAAAATGCATGCAATAGGTTTTCAATACTTTAAAATAGGCTAATTTTTTATCTTCCAGGACAACCGAAGCATTTCCTTGCCTCAACGTCGAATTGATAAACTAAGCCAAGTTCAAATACACCTCCCGTATTTCCAATATTGGAGGTGTTTGCGTCATATGAAAATCCAAATTTAAAGTTTTCGTACTTTAATCCACTAAAAATGTTTACAGATGTTAAGGTATGGCTGTTGTCTGCTTTTTTCATTGGATTTAATGCGGTTGTTACACCTATGGTAAAGTGATTAAAGATTAAAGATCCTCCTAAATCTAATCTGTTGTATTGTCCTTGTTTCATGAAATTTCCTGTTAGCATCATTTTGGTTTCATATGGTAAAAAAGTAGTAATCATTTGCCCTAAATCAAATTCATATCCGCCTGAAATGTTGTAAAACATTTCTAATGGAATGTTTCCTTCTTCTGCTATTGCAATATTTGGTTTGTTTAAATGTTTAATTGCTGTTCCTATCCATACCTTGTCGGTGTAAAATAGTAAGCCTGTTGCTATGTCTATAAAATGTATTCTATTGTTTAGTTTTAGCGGATCAATACTTACAGGGTTTATTGTTTCTGAGCTAATATTAATTTGGTCTCTTAATAGCAGATTTTGAAATCCAAAGCTTTTGCTGCCATAGCCCACCTCAATGCCTGGTCTACAATACCATTCGTAATTTAATTCTATACGATATGCGTAGTTTAGATTAGCTTGCAAGAAATTATAACCTGTAAAATTTTCTTTATGATTAAGAAAACTCACTCCAATTCCGCTATTATTGTTTTCTAACCATGTGCTTGCATAGGCATAATTGGTGTCTATTTTGTATTGTAAACTTGTCCATTGTGTTCGGTGCATTACCCCTGCGCTGGTGGTTTCTAGAAATCCTGTGAAGCCAGGATTAATAGATTCTGGAACGAGAAAATATTGAGTAAAAATAGGATCTTGAGCATTCATGAATGTACTGAAAAATCCTATGAACATGCTGTGAGTTACTGTTTTTAATTTCATAGTGTGATTATTTTAGTAATATGAATGGTCCGTTTTGTTCTATTTTTTTACCAAAAAATGTTATTCCTACTAATTTGTAATAATAATTTCCATTTTCTGCGGGTACATTATTTATGGTTCCATTCCATCCCGCTAGGTTGTCCCCTTCTTCCGTGTATATTAAGTTACCCCAGCTGTCATAAATATTCAATTGTAATGATTTTAATCCTTCAAATGCGGGTGCGAAATTTTCGTTTATATTGTCGTTGTTAGCCGTAAAGCCATTAGGCATTATTAATTTATATCCTTTAGTTACAGTAATTGTATTCAAATAGGTACTGCTGCATCCTAAATCATACGTTACAGTTAATGTAATACTATAATTTCCCTCTATTAAATAGGTATGTAATGGGTTTTCTTCATTAGAAAATGTGCCGTCACCAAAATCCCAAATATACCCAATTGGAGTTCCTGTGGATAAATTAGTAAATTGAATAGGGTCTTCAATTGCATAATTCCCAAGTGTTGTAAAGCCAATAGCACTTTGCGTGAAAATTGCATTTCCTATTTCAGGATTTGATATGGTATAACTCGCCGTGTTCGAACAAGAATTTGCATCCGTTACTACTACTGAAATTAAGCCATTTTGTGTGGTTGTCATGAATTGGTCAAATTGTCCAGAAGCAGTTCCATTACTCCAATTTATTTGATAGGGTGGTACTCCGCCACTCACTATGGCTTCAAAATCATTTGAAACCTCACCATTTGTGCAATTTACCCTTTGTGATTGTGTTAGGTTTACAAGCAGTGGTTGTGGTCTAAATACAGTGTACTGACCCACTGCGCTGCATCCTCTTGAATCGATTACTACAACTGAGTAATTGCCGCTAGTAATGTTTGTTAGATCTTCCGTAGTTACTCCATTCGACCAATTATAACGATAGGGTGGACTTCCACCCGATGGAATTAAGTTAATACTGCCTGAATTACTAGATGAACAATCTAAATCATTTTGAACTATACCAACAATCAATAATACTTGAGGTGCTACAATTGCAAAAGTTCTTTGTATAGTGCATCCCATTCCATCTGTTACAATTGCAGTGTAAATTCCTGCTGTTAAATTGTTTCTAACTAAACCCGCAGTACTTCCGTCATTCCAAGTTACGTTAACTGGGGCAAGACCTCCAATTAGTCCTAAATCGATACTTCCATCTGTTTCTCCATAACAAGTTATTTGATTTACTGTGGGTTGCAATATAAAAACTGGAAGGTCAGCTATTGTGGTTTGAACTAGTTTAACACAGCCTTTGGCATCTGTAACTGTTACCGTATAGGTGCCTGCTCCCAAGTTGTTTAATTGTGTGCCTGTGCCAAAATTACTCCAGTTAATCGCGTAGGGAGGTGTTCCACCAATGATGGTAAGCGTGATGCTAGCGTCATTTGATCCAAAACAGCTTATTTGAGTAGCAGTTGTTGTCGCTATTAATTCGGTAGGTTCCGATATTACTAAATTCGGAATCATTTTGGTATTGCCATTGGCATCGGTAACTTGAATGTTGTAAATTCCTGCTGTTAATCCATTGAATGTTGGATTCACACTATATGTATTTGCAATAGTTTGTATTGCATTTCCATTGTTACGTATTTCTAAATTATAGGGAGGTACAGATTCTTGAGTAATTGAAATCCCTAACGTTCCAGTAGCCGTTCCGAAACAATTTGCATCTTGAAAAGCTGATGCGTTATTTGTTATTAATAAATCATCTGGTTCTGTTAAGGTGAAATTTAATATTAAAGGCGGACAAATTCCATCATTAATATTCACTGTGTAATTTCCTGCAATTAGGTTGTCTATGTTAGGAATAGCCGCACTAAAACCATTTGGTCCTGACCAATTTATTGTATAATTTCCAGAACCTCCACTACTATTTATATGGATAAAACCGTTGTTTCCTCCAAAACCACTGATGTTAAATCCATTATAATTTGAAACTGATGTATCGGTAATTATAGTGGGATTAACTGTTATTTCATAAGTGCTAATAGGTCCATTGCAAGAAGAACCTAAATTTTCAAACACTGCAAAAACTTCATAAGTGATTGTTAATGGAGTGTTTGAAGTGTTTTGAAGTGTTTGGCTTGGGATGTTTCCTGTGCCGCTTTGTATTGCTCCTGTAATACCCGGTGGGATTATAGCATTCCAATGATAGGTATAGTTTCCTGTTACGGTGGAGTTTAATTCTACCGGAAGCGTATTGCTATTGTTGCAAATGGTTTGATTTGGAATAGTAAACAATACATCGGGTTTAGGTAATACGGTAAAAGTTAGTGTAAAATTATTTCCGATACAACCGTCTGCTTCTGGCGTTACACTGTAGTTAATAGTTTGAGGAGTAGCACTGGTGTTAATAAGTGTTTGATTGATAGCACTTCCTGTTCCATTGCTTGCGCCAGTTATCGATGGATTGTTTGAAACTACCCAACTGTAATTGGTTGTTGATGGAACTATTGCGTTGTTATTAGGAACCCCATTTGTAGGTGAATAGATAAAATTTTGCTCGCTGCATAATAATATATCCTCGTTAACAATGTTTGGTTTTGGCAACACCGTAATGGTGTAGTTGTAAAGGTTGCCTTGACAAGCTGAAGCATCATTTGTAATTGCGAATGCTTGATAAGTAATTGTTACGGGTGTATTCGTTGTATTGACCAAATTTTGAATTGGTATTGTATCTGAACCTGATGTGCTAATTCCTACTATTCCATTTGGTATGATAGCAGACCAATTGTAAATTACATTTGGTGTAGCACTTGTTAGTTGTACTACTGTTGTGTTTTCTTCAGAGCAAATGGTTTGATTGTTTTCTGAAAAAATTATGTTAGGGCTTTGATTTACAGTTATTGTAAATTGAATTGCATTTCCTGCACAAATTACTCCGTTGAAATTATATGATGGTGTAACCGTAATTGTTGCTGTAATTGGATTTGAAGTTGTATTGTTTGCACTAAAAGCCTCTATATTACCTATTCCGTTAGCTGATAATCCAATGCCTGGATTGTCGTTTGTCCAATTGAATGTAGTTGTTCCCGTATTGTTTGTTGTAAATGTTATGGCACTCACTGAAGCTCCGTTACAAACGAATTGATTTGGAATCCCATTTATTTGTCCGGTTGGATTTATTGTAATTGTAAACGAAATAGCATTACCTGTACAGCTTACTCCGTTATAAGAAAAGGAAGGGGTAACAGAAATAATAGCAGTTATTGGAACTCCCGTTGCATTTATTGCTGTGAAGCTTGTTATATTTCCCATTCCGCTCGATGGAATTCCAATGGCAGGGTTGTTATTCGTCCACTGATAGGTTGTACTTCCAACTAAGTTATTTGTTGTGAATAGAATAGGAGTAGTAGCCGTATTTTCGCAAAAAGTAATGTCTGAAACAGTATTTATTTGAGCTATTGGGTTTACTGTTATTGTAATATGTTCTGTAGTTCCAATACAACTCACCCCGTTATGTGTATAAGTAGGTGTTACTGCTATTGTTGCTGTTAATGGGCTAAATGTGTTGTTTACAGCTACAAAGCTACTAATGTCTCCCGTGCCATTTGCACCCAGTCCAATGTTAGTATTGTTGTTTGTCCAATTGAAAACAGTGGTGCCCATTGTAGTATTTGTTGAAAATAGTATACTATTTGTATTACTACCACTGCATAGAATTTGATCTGCTATTGAATTTATTTGTATTGATGGATTTACTGTAATTGAAAAATTTTCTGGATTTCCCGTGCAAGAGATGCCATTTAAAGTAAATAAAGGGACAACTGTTATTGTTGCTACAATAGGTGCAGTTGTAGTATTAGTAGCTGTAAAAGTGATAGCTCCAGTTCCGTTGGCAGCCAATCCAATATTTGTATTGTCATTCGTCCATTGATACGTATTGCTTCCTCCTGTTGTAGTCGATGTAAATTGTATGGGTGTTATTATTTCATTGTTACAAACAGTTCTATTCGTAATAGAATTTACTTGTGCTTCTGGGTTCACAGTAATTGTAAATTGCTCTGCATCCCCTTCACAGCTTATACCGTTGTCGTTATAGGTTGGTGTTGCCGTTATTGTGCCTACTATTGGACTGTTAGTGGTGTTGGTTGCCGTAAAAGATGTAATGTTTCCCATTCCGCTTGCTGCTAAACCTATCTCAGGAGTATCATTTGTCCAATTGTACGTTGTAATTCCTGGTGTATTGGCTGTGGAAAATACTATTGTAGCTGTATTTTCATTATTACAAATGGTTTGATTTCCTAGTGTATTTATTTGTGTAGCCGGATTTACTGTTATCGTAAAACTAGTTGGGATTCCGCCACAAAAAGAACTACTGCTATTGTTTACGGGCGTTACCGTTATCATACTTGTTATAGGATTGTTGCTCGTGTTTGTTGCAGTAAAGCTGATATTTCCGGTTCCATTTGCGGCAAGTCCTATGGCTGTATTTGAATTCGTCCAGGTAAATACATTTGCACTTGTCCCTGTAAATACAATTGAGGTTACCGCTTCATTATCGCAACTATATATGTTGCTAATTGGATTAACTACAGGAGTAGGGAGTATGGTGATTGTTACCGTATCTGAAACTGCCTCGCAAGGACCTGATGGGTCGTTCGTTGTGAGTGTTAGGATAACATCTCCTATATATCCACTTGGCGGTGTATAGGTGCTGTTTACCTCATTGCTATTTGAAAACACACCTCCTATTGAAGCACTCCAAGCGGCTGTTGTTGCTGCTCCTCCTATTGAACCGTTTAATTGTACTGTTTCATTTTCACATAAAGGGTTGTACGTTCCAGTGTTTGCTGTCGCTTCGGTGTTAAAATTAGTAGTAAAAGTTTCGGAAACAACCGTGCAAGGTGCTAAAGGGGCGTCTGATGTTAACGTAAATGTAATTGTTCCAATAAAATCTAAAGGTGGCGTGTAGGTTGTAATCAACGCATTTTCGTTTGGACTAAATGTACCACCAACTTCTGATGCAGTCCATGTGCCCGTTGTTGCTCCTCCCGTAATGCTTCCATTTAATTGGATGGTTGTATTGACACAAGTTGCGGCTGTTCCAACTGCTGTCAAATTTACTTTTGGGACCACTGTAACACTGCTATTAAAGGTGTTGCTGCCGCATTCATTGCTAATAGTAAGGGAATAATTATAAGTTCCTGGTGTGTCAAATGTAATTGTAGGAGTCGCGTCATTTATATTTGAAATAGCTGTTGGTGGTGTTGCGCCAAAATCCCAAACATAACTAACTGGATCAGTTGCATAACAATTGAATACCGTAGGATTTAGGGTAATCGTACTTCCTTGACAAATTGTTTCCGCTAGCAGCGTAGTTGTTGGTTTTCCTTTTACTATTATAGTTTTCGTCTTTGTATCAGATTGGCACAAGGCTCCTGCCGTAGGTGTATTTAGTGATGTAGTCAGGCTAATATTATATATTCCTGGTGAATTTATAGTTATTTCAGGTGCTATAGCTGTTGCATTTCCAGTTGAAAAAAGCCAATCTCCCGGGATGAAATTTGGGCAATTTTCTGGATTGGTCGCAGTAACTTCCCATACATAGTTGTTTGTGTTTGAGCATCCTGGTGTGCTCGAAATATTGTTTGCTGTTACAATTGTTGGTGCACAAGTGGCGCTGTTTGTCATTGAAAAATCGGAAATAACTCTTGGTGCTACGCAAAAGCTTTGACTAATTGAACTTATACCGCATAAATTGGATCCCGTATATAACGTAATTGTGTAATCTCCCGGTAGTAAAAATGTCACATTTAATACGCTAGCGGCAGTTGGCAACCATGCTCCTGGATTAGTAGGTTGGTTGTTGTTGTATCCAAAATTATTCGTACACGTGATATAGGAATTAGCAATAAGATTTCCTGATGTTGTAGTGCTAATTATTCCTGCAGGACCTGTTATTATCCAATATTTTCTATAGGCTTGTGTGCAGGTATAAGAAGGAGGTCCTCCAATATTATATCCTCCTATTGTACTGTCTCTTATTGCTATTGTAGTTCCTTCGCAAATTATATTATTGTTTGGCGTTCGCGTCATATTGGCAACCGGAGCTGATTGAATATTGATAGGTCCTACCGCATTGGTACTGTTTCCGCAAGGATTTGATATTGTGATTGAAGCTTGGTAAGCGTTTGGATAGACTGTGCTGTTTATGTTTGATGTTGTTCCGCAAGAACTCTCCAGAAATTGATGTGTAATTGTGGCAGGTGGTGGATGATTAAAACTAACCGGTGGAGTTCCGTCATTTACTTGAAACGTATAAATTGTTCCTGGTGTATTTTGTGCGCCTGATATTAAATTATAGGTTACGCTTCCGGGGTTGCATAAAGTTGGAATTCCTACAGCACTTACTGTTGCGGTTGGGATAGCTCCAACGTATAATTTATATATTCTTTGACTTGTACAACCTCCTTCTAAAATGACCGTATAGGTTAACGTAAAGTATCCTACTGTAGTGTAAAAATGAAAGGTATCTCCTAAGTTCGTTCCCGTATACGTGTCGGTATTTCCATCACCCCAATCTAATACGTGTTGTGTATTGGTATTTGTTTGTGTGGATTGTGTAGTAAATGAAAATAAACCACCCGATATATTAGCGTCGTTGCTGCAATAACTTAAATAACTCTGTCCATTAAATGTAGTCGTTGTCCAATAGTTACCCGCTATTAAAGCTATTTGTGGAGCACTTGGTACTGTATCAACTACATTAATAGTAACGGTATGAGTTGATGCGTTTGTATCTAACGTTAGCGTAGTTGTGTATGTTCCTGCATTTGGATATAAAATGCTATGTGGTCCAATCGTGTTTGAAGTACTTGAAGCGGTATTGGTAAATGTCCAATTGTATAGTGTAGTTGCGTTTGTGTTTGTTGAATTATTTGTATAGGTAATAGTTTGTCCTTTACAAATTGTAACGCTTCCGCTCAGGGTTGCAGGGTTTGTTAAAAAATTAGCAGTTTGAGCATGGCTATCTGTAATTGCAGACAAAAATAAAGTACAAAGCGCTGCTTTAAAATAAACGAATGTGTTTTTTCTATTACTACTCATGGATTAATTATTATGGTTATATAATTAACTTCTAAAAGTATGAATAGGGATTACATATCTTTTTGTTTATTTCTGTACTAAAAGTAATAAAAAAAACTCTATAATTATATTTTATAGAGTTTTTTTGTTAAAATTATAAATCAATTAGTTTAATTGTTTTTCTTTCTTTCTTATAAAATAGATTGAAGTAAGTATTCCTGTAACTAATAATGGAATTAATAATCCATTAATTGGAGCTACTGGAGCATCTTGTCCGTCTCCACCCCCTTCGTCTCCAAATCCTGGATCTCCTTGTGCATATAAACCAGTACTACTAATGGTTGATAGTAGTAAAAAATAAATTATTTTTTTCATAAATCTTTTAATTAATAAGTATTTTTAGTGATTTTATTGGGGTGTTTTGTTGTAAAAGTTGTAAGGTATAGCATCCTGAATTCATAGCACTTTCAAAATTTATTTTGAAATTTTGATTTAACTGTTGGTTTTCAAGTGTTCCTTTTTGTATTTCTTGACCTAATGTGTTTACGATGCGATAGTTGTAGTTGCCTAACTCTAGTTTTCCTAAATTCAATGTTATCCCATTCGCTTTTGAAGTTGGATTTGGATACATTAGAACGTTTTCTGGATTGTTATTATCGTCAATACTTAAAGTTGTGCTAAAAACTATTTTAAATCTTACACCTTGAGTTGTTGCATCTGCTGTTACCTCAAATGGGTATTCAAAAGTTGTTCCGTCTAGTGGTAATGCTGTTATTGTGCCTAGTTTTAAATCGTGAAAGTAAGCTGTACCTCCAAACGTGAAGTTTTCAGTTTTTATTTTTAATTTATAATTGCTTATTACAGCACGTGTTACACGTATGAATAATTCGTCATTATTTGTGATAGGTGCTCTGTGTTCGCTCGATATTGCAGTTGTTCCATTCATAAATGCTAATGTTTCATCAGGATTAGTGAATTTTTCTGCGTCTTTTTCGTTGAATGCGTTGGATCCTCCGTCATAGAATGCTACTACGCAACCATCTTTATATGTTATTACACTGTTGTCGTTTTTTTCTAAACTAACTCTCATGCGTTCAACACTTGTGTTAGTCGCACGTCCAAATACTGTACTGTTAGCTCCTGCTCTTTTGAACGATTCGTTAATTCTAAAAGTAGTAGAAGATGGAGAGGTTTTAGCTTTGACAAAAAATGCTTGTCCACTTTGAATTAAATGATTGTCTTCTAGTGCGTTTTCTGCTCCGGCTGCACTGTATTGGTTTACAGGGTCCCAAGTAACATATCCTCCGTAAACTCCAATATTTGGGTCTATTATCCAGATTTTTTCATCTACAATATTGCTGTTTACTCCACCATTCACTATAAGGCTTTCCATGTCGATTGGTGAGGCGTACGGATTTCCAATTAATTGAAAATTTCCTGCTGTCACTGTGTAGGTTTGGTCACCTGTGATTAGACTACCTTTTGCAATTAATGTTGTGTTTGATGAGCCTGGTACTCCATCATTTCCTGATACCCCATCACCGTAAGGGTAAATTATAAAGGTTAGAAAAGCGTTATTTCTTGAAGACGTAAATAAAGATTCCGAAAAGGTGTTGCTTATATTTGTCCAAGTGCCGCTGTTGTATTTTCTGAAATTGTGTGTAGAAATTGGTAAATAATTCATGCCGTTAGATCCAGGATCATAACTTGATACAGGTCCCCATACGTCAGTCCCTGTTAGACCATCTGCATTCCCATTGTTTTGCCAGTTTGAGTAGATGGTGTTGTTGCTGCTTCCTTTTAAGGGTGCAGTTAATAAACGCCATTTTCTTCCTGCATTAATTAAATAACGTTGTACGGTAACTAGACCTGTTATAGCTCCTGATTCTACAGGTGCTACTCTAGCAGTTGTTGCTTCATCCGAATATAAAACTATTTCGTCTCCTGTGTTTAATACTACCCCAGATGCTACAGTTAATGCGTCTAGTACAAATACTGTTCCAGTTCCGTTACCATTAAAGGTTGTGTTAGCTGTAACGTCTAAATTATTTGCAGCAATAATTGCATTATTGGTTACATTGGCTCCTACTGATAAGGTATTATTTATTGTTGTGTTTGTTGCTAAAGTTGTAGATCCTTCTATGGTTAAAAATGCAACACTTCCTAAAACACCATTAAATGTAGCAGTACCTCCTTCAATGGTAATGTTTGGAGCGTTAATAAAAGGCATGTTACAAGTGAAACTAGTGTCGTTTATATTGACATTGCTTAATACGTATAATGATGTTGCAGTTGTATTTACAGCATTTAACCCAACCGAAGTTCCTAAGTTAAAATTGGTAGTTCCGGTAATTGTTAATGAGTTTAAACGAGTTGGTGTATTTCCTGATCCAGTAAAAGCACTTCCCGTTCTTAATTCTATACCTGCTTTAGTTACGCTACCGCTGTATGTAATATCCACAGGACCATTGTATCTAAATCTATTTGAAGTTCCTGTTACACCATTACCACTACTAATGTTTAATTTAGTATTTGCATTCATGAAAAAAGAAAACGATGTCCCAATGTTAAGGTTACCAGCTACCATATCCATCTGATTGGTTATGGTTACGTTACCATTTATGGTATATCCTGATGGGTTGTCTAAATTTAAATGATTGTATGAGTTTCCGTAAATTACAGATGCTGCTCCACTTCCTGTATAGGTGATTAACGATCCAGTTGCAGTAAATACTGGTGCGTTTGTAATACCTTGCTGAGTGTAGATAGGGCAATCCGTCACGTGGTGAAACTCAATAGTTGCACTACCTGTTACTGTTGTGTATTTGTTATTAGCACTTAATCCCGTTCCTGGTTGGTATGAGTTTAAGTAACCTTTTGTTCCTGTTCCTAGTAGTGTTAATTTACCTGCACTATGACTTACGAATGCTCCTTGGTTAGAGGTTCCATTAACAATATTGTACATATTTAGGTTGCCGTCTAGGTTAATATTTGGTCCACCAAATGTCATTCTAGTAAATTCTCCATTTGTGGTTGCGGTAATACCTGCGGTTCCTATGTTTATATCTCCTGTGACAACTAGTGTTCCAGTTCCTGATAAAGTGATGTTTTTAGTTAAGTTTGCAATTCCTGTAATGTGAAAATCACCATTCACTGTTAGGGTTATTCCTGAAGTAATATTGATGGTTACGTTAGAGTTATCTCCAGAACATTGATTTGTGAAAGCATCACAAACCGCATCGGCTGTAATATTTAAGGTTATGGCTGTTGTGCTGCTCCCTTCGTATACTACGGTGTCTCCAGAAGCAGGAAATGTTCCTGCATTCGTAGCGCTGCTACTACTTACTGTAGACCATGTGGCGCTATCGTTCCAATTGCGGGTACCAGAAGTGACTGCTCTTAGGTAGTATTCTGTTGCATTGATAAATTGAAATGAGCATAACAAAGAAAATAACAAGGTTATTTTCAAATATTTACCAGAAGTGTATTTTGTATTCATAACATTTATTTTTATGAAATGGTTAGTAAACGGGGCGTGTTTTAATCGTTCAAATATACTAAAAATTAATTAATTACAAAAAAATATGTGTGTTTTCCTTTCGGTTTGTTGGTTGAAACGTCTTTTTTTTATTCATGTAAAGGAATCTTTAAATCTTTTAAAAAAGTGTTGTTTTATTATTATTTTTTGTAAATTTACTAGGTAAAATCTAATGATATGAAGCTATTTTCTTTTTTTGCCTGTCTTTTTTTTCCTGCATTTTTGTTTGCACAAGATTCTGTTCAGGATTCTACAGCGTTAGTTTATCTTCAAAAAGCCGAGTTTAATGTGTTTGGTTTGGGGGTGAATTATGAAGTTCCTGTAGCGAAAGAGTTGGTTTTGGATTCGGGTGTTGGTTTTACTTCTGGGGTCCGAGTGGTTGGTGATAAAATTAGTTATGAGAAAAAAATATACAATCCTTGTTTTTATTTGAAGTCTGAGTTGAAGTATTATTATAATAGGAGTCAACGTATTGCTAATGGGTTTTCTGTAGCTAACAATGAAGGGAGTTATTTTGCGGTGCAAACAAAATATACAACGCCCAGATTATTGGATAATGAATTTCCTTTGAGTCATGTATTGATGAATGAAATACACTGGGGGATTCAACGGACTGTTTATGAGGATTTTTTGATTAATTTGCACGTTGGGGTAGGAATTGTTGCTGATTTTACTACTAAACAAAATTCAAACTACACCGCTGTGGGGGTGAAAGTAGCTTATATATTTGCTGCTAAAAAAATAAATTTCAAAGAAGCGCTTAAGTGGTGATTGAGTTGTGGGTTGTGGGTTGAGAGTTTCGAGTTTCGGGTTGAAAGTTTCGGGTTGAAAGTTTCGGGTTGAAAGTTTTGGGTTGAAAGTTTTGGGTTGAAAGTTTTGGGTTGAAAGTTTTGGGTTGCGGGTTGAGAGTTTCGGGTTGAAAGTTGAAAGTTGTGGGTTGTTTTTGTTGTGGTTGTTGACTTTTTTGTGTGATGGATTGTTTTTTGAGGTGTGAAAATGTTATAAGATTTATTGATTTGTTAAACTTGTTTTTTGGTTTTTCGTATTTTACATCCAAAAAAATACTATTTTTGCAGGGCTATATGAGGCTATAAATAATTAAGATATTATTATGAATATTCAAAAAATCGGAATTCTTTGTTTGCTTTCTTTCTTTTTTTCTAGTGGGTTTGCTCAAGAAAAACAAGTAATGGAGTTTAAAAGTAAGGAGAAAAAAAATGTTTCTCAACCGGATACCATTCATCCTAAGGATAAAGAGAAAAATTATAATCTTTGGTCAGTGAATTTGAATGTAGGAACTAATATTGGTATTAGACCCTTTACTTCTGGTTATTACGCCACAACTCCCAATTATTTTGTGAAGCCTGAATTTAATCATGTGGATCTTAATGTGCGTAAGATGTTTAATACCAAGTTTGGGGTGTTGCTTGATTTTGGGTATGATAACTTTTCAGAAGATAGTGGTAGTCCTGAATTTAGTAATAATATGTATCGTGCCAGTTTTCAAGGTGTTTTGAATATGCATCGTGTGATGAACTGGGAAGAATTTACAGAAACTTTCGGCTTGCAATTTCATTTAGGTCCTGGTTTTTCTTTCTTACAAGGTAAAGGAACTACTACTTTTAATCATTATGATAATATTTTCAGTATTTTAGGGGGTGCCACCATTTTGATCAAAGTGTCTGAAAAGGTAGCTTTTAATTTAGATTATACCATCATTAGTAATTTAACACATCACGTTGCTTTGGATGGACAATCAAAATTAGATCCTAGTTTGAGTAGAACTGGTTTAGTGTATACTACCTCGTTAGGAATGACTTTTTATATCGGTAAAAAAGAACGTCATGCAGATTGGTATTGGGAAAATATCGATAATAAAGAGGAATATAATGATCTTTTAGCTCGCGTAGAGGATTTGGAGACCATGATGAATGATACCGATAAAGATGGGGTGCCTGATTATTTAGATGTTGAAAATAATACGATTGGTGGGGTAGCTGTGGATACTAAAGGTAGAGCTGTTGATTTAAATAATAATGGTGTGCCTGATGAATTAGAAAGTTATTTAAATACTAAATACGGTGATTTAGAAAATACTGTAAATAATTTGATTTCTGGGGATACTAATTATTCAAATGTTCAAATGCGTAATATGATTAATGGGCAATATGTAAATGTATTCTTTGATTTTGATGAAACTACAATTACTACAGGAACAATTTCGGCTATTAATTTCTTGATTAAATACATGAATGCGAATCCAACTGCGAATGCTGAGGTTATTGGTTATGCCGATGAATATGGTAATTATGAATACAATATTGGATTGTCTCGTAGAAGAGCACAACGTGTAATGGAGATGATTGTTCGTTCTGGTATTGATGCTAAACGTTTGAAGTTAGTAGTTAAAGGTGAGGATAATTCAGTTCCTAAAAACTCTAAATTGGCTCGTCAATTAGTAAGAAGAGTTGCCTTTAAAGTGGATTAATAATACAGTATATTTATATCAAAAGCTGCTTCATTTATGAAGTGGCTTTTTTTGTTGATGGGTGATGGATGAAGGATGATGGATGACGGGTGATGGATGAAGGGTGATGGATGAAGGGTGATGGGTGAAGGGTGATGGGTGAAGGGTGATGGGTGATGGGTGAAGGGTGATGGATGAAGGGTGAAGGGTGGATTGCTTCAAAAAAAGATTTCAAGTAAATTCAAAATTTCTTGGTGTTTATTTATAGAAGTTCTGTGAGTTTACATCCATGCAAATTCGGAGTTTTCTATGTGATAGTCTTTTGCTGGAAATTTATGGTTTGTTTGAAAATAAGAATCTTCCAATAAGGTGATGTTGTAGTTGTGTAATAGATTTCAACTCCCATGAATATATTCATCCAATTAAAATAGTTTAACTGATGTCTTAAACTGTTTTTTCTGGTTGGAATTCTGGAACTAATTTTTTTAACAACTCAACAATTTCTTTTCTGTTTTTGGATTGAAATCCTCCTAAAAGTGAGATGATTTCCTCTTTTGTGTATATTGCCTCTTTTTCTTTTGCAATCACAATTTTTGGATGATAAGTAGGCATTGTTTCGGAACATGCTGTTAATACCTCTTCATATAATTTTTCGCCAGGTCTGAGGCCAGTAAATTCTATTGCAATATCTTCTCCAGGAATTTTACCTGCTAAACGAATCATTTTTTCTGCTAAATCTACAATCTTAATGGATTTCCCCATGTCAAACACATAGATATGTCCTCCAGTTCCCATAGCTCCTGCTTCAATAACTAGTTTACAAGCTTCAGGAATGGTCATAAAAAAGCGGTTCACCTCTGGGTGTGTAACTGTTATGGGGCCACCTTGCGCTATTTGTTCTTTAAAAAGATGCACAACCGAACCATTGGAGCCTAATACATTTCCAAAACGAGTAATCATAATTTCCATAGTTGGTGTTTCCTGTGTATGAAATATGTTTTGGGCAATCATTTCGGCAATTCTTTTGCTGGTACCCATTATGTTTGTTGGGTTTACTGCTTTGTCGGTAGAAACGAAAATGAATTTCTTTGCGCCGTGTTGTTGGGCTAGATTCAAACAATTCAGTGTTCCAAAGACATTCACTTTAATGGCTTGCTTAAAGTTTTTTTCTAACACAGGTACGTGTTTGTAAGCTGCGGCATGAAATATTATTTCAGGTTTGTGGGTTTCAAATATACCTGACAACTCTTCTAAATTGGTTACATCAATTAATTCAAAACTGCTACGACACTTGTTTTCTTGTTTGTTAAAATGTAATTCAATATCGTGTAATGCTGTTTCGCCTTGATCTAAAATAATTAATTTTTTAGGTTGAAAAGCTGCGATTTGTTTTGCTAGTTCAGATCCAATGGACCCTGCGGCACCTGTTACTAAGATTACCTTGTTTTTGTATTCAGAAATTACTTTTGGATTATCGATGTCTATTTTTTCTCTAAACAATAACTCTTCTAATCCATATTCTTTAAGGTTTGGAGGGGTTGTTGTATTTGCTTTTTGAAGTAATTCGGGTTTGTAAACTTTAATTCTATTTTGTATACAATCTTCTATTAGCTTTTTTTCATCTGCTCTATTTAGGTATCCTTTTGGTAAAATAATATTGTTTATTTTTTTCCATCTCAAGTAGGTGATGATTGAATTTGATCCAGCTACTACGGATATACCTGCTATTTTCTTTCCATTTAATGCTGGATTTAAATCAAAGAAACAAATTAAATCGTATAGGCTTGTAGGTGCAGTTAAAGGGTCTATCATTGAGATGTTAACGGTGTTTACTCCTACAATTGCTATGGGTTGCTTTTCTGTTTGTGGAAGCGATTCTCCTTGATTTAAAATTTGAAATATAGATTTTACCATAATTCGGAACCAAATTAAGGCAAAAAAAGCAAGACAAGTACCATTTAAAAGTGTCGACAATATAAAAATCGGGTAATCGTATACTTGTGCACTAATAAAATGAATAATTAAAGCGGTAAGGGTGGCAAAAAATACAGCTTTAAAAATTTTAATAATATCTTTTAAAGATGAGTATCTAATGATTACTTTATAGGTGTTGAAATAGAAAAAATAAAAAAGATAACAAATTAAAAGTACAAGATAACTAACTAGTGCTGGCGCAATTTCATCATGGTTAATCCCTAGATTGTTATATATAAGGTAATTGAAAGTACCGATACTTGAAATAATTAACACATCCAACAGTAGAATTAACCAAGAGGGTAGTATTCTTAATTTATTCAATAATTTAAAAAAGGACTTCATACTATTTTTCATAAATTGAAAGTCTAAGATTATCCATAATTCCTACAAATATAATGATAATGTATGGATTTTCAATTTTAAAAATCTCTTTTTTATTTTATATTTTTTTTGAATTTAAAAATGATAATTTGAATGTTTTTTAGGAAGAAATTACTTATATATAATTGTAAGTGTCTTTGGTGTTTTGTTAATTTATTTTAAGTAATTTTTGTAAATTAATAGATAAAAAAGCTATGATTTGTCTCTAATTGGTTCAAAATGTTTTTTTTGGGGTTCATTCCTTGAAACTAGTGTGGTGATTGCTGTTTTGGTTTGATTTTGTTTAGCTAGTAATTTTATTTTTTAAGTGATTTTATTTTTTATTTATTTTAACAAAAAAAATTTACTATATTTATAGGTAAATTTTACTTAAATTTAATCTTAAATAGTTGAATTGTTTTTGTAAGAACAAATTAAATGAGTACTTTTGTTACTTGGTAAATTAAATTTTATGTTGCATACCCTGATTACCTCTAAGACTCGATTACGACTGTTGATAAAATTTTTTATCAATGTGGCGAATACTGGGTATTTGAGAGGGTTGGCTACTGAAATGCAAGAAAATACGAATGCCATACGAAAAGAGTTGAATAATTTAAGTGAAGCGGGTTTTTTAATTCGCGAAGAGCAAGATTCGAAAGTTATCTACAAAGCAAATGCTTCCCATCCTTTTTTTGATGTTTTACAACAATTGGTGCTAAAGCATCTTGGTATTGATCAAATTGTAGAGCAAATATTTAGTAGATTAGGCGAAGTGTCTAAGATATATTTAGTTGGGGATTGTGCTAAGGGATTGGATACTGGTGTAATTGAAGTTGTAGTGGAAGGTGCGCAATTAAATTATGAATATTTGGATTATTTGGTTCCGAAAATTTCTAATGAGTTGAATAAAAAAATTATCATCCATACCACTTCGCTTTTTGAAGGTGATGGATTGTTGTTGTTTGAAAAATAGTTGATTGTCTTTCAATCATTGGGCTTTGGTGAGGCATTTTGAATGTGACTCATGTGGCGAAGCCGTGGTTTTTTCGAGTTTCGGGTTTCGGGTTTTAAATGAAATACGTGCCTTTTACATTAAAATACATAAAAGTGGATTGGTTTGCTTTATATACAAAACCGCATAATGAAATAAAAGTAGCGCAAAAACTACTTACTATGGGTATCGAGGCATATTGCCCCACATTTATTGTTGAGAAGCAATGGAGTGATCGCAAAAAAAAAATACAACAACCGCTGTTGAATTCTTATGTTTTTGTAAAAATAAACGAGAAAGACAGAAGTCTTGTGTTTGATGTGCCTGGGGTTGTTCGTTATTTATTTTGGTTGGGTAAGCCTGCTGTTGTAAAAGAAGTTGAAGTGCAAGCTATTAAACAAATGCTGCAAGAGCAATATACAGATATTACTGTTACCACCTTGGAGGTTGGAAAAAAAATTGTTTTACAGGAAGGTGCTTTTAAAGGGCTTGAAGCTACTTTGAAAGAACAAAAAGGGAATAAAACAATATTGGTTTTGGATGGTTTGGGGATTACTTTGATTTTGGAGCGATAGTTTGAGGGAGGAGGGAAAAGTGATCAGTGGTCAGTGGTCGGTTTTCAGTTAAGAGGGATAAGTAAAAAGTAATTCCACGATCGTCACTTCGAGTGTTTTTTATAAAATTGCCTAAGCTGTTTTGTAAAAAATGTATCGAGAACACTTGGAAATAAAACGTTGCTATAGTTCTCG
>JBILST010000091.1:0-8268 GCA_044371865.1 Flavobacterium sp. | reverse complement strand
AAAATTATATGATAGCCATAAAACAAAAATCACAATGACAATAAAATATCCATTTTTTTTTAACATAATTCTTATTTATTTATAGCGTTTGATGCACTTGACCCAACAGTCTCTACTAATGTATATAGTATTCCTAGCTGCTGTGTGAATTCCTTCGCAAGTTTTGATTTTTCAGCAATTTATAAATAATTTTCTAATTTAATTCAACTGAAAACTAATTCCGCGTTAGGGATAGCAGCATTTGTTTCAGCTCTTTCTTAAAATATCTAATAATTTTAAGTAAAGCGAGTGCGGATAGCCCGACCCTATTGGGAACGCCATAAAAAAATCCGACTCATCTAAAGTCGGATTTCATATTTTATCTAATGTTTTTATTTTAATGTGCTTGGACAAACAAAAGCAGTTAATGGAACATCAGTAGTTCTTATTCCTGTCATTCCTTTTTCCACATTAATCATGTTGTGGTAGCCTCTTGCTTTTAAGATTGACGACATAATTACCGAACGGTAACCACCTGCACAATGAATGAAGAATTTCTCCTCTTTTGGTACTTCGGCTAATTGTTCGTTGACATAATCTAAAGGAATATTAACAGCACTTTCAACGTGCTCAGCCTTAAATTCACTTGGTTTTCTTGCATCAACTACTATAGCATTTTCATATTTTGAAGCAAAAACTTCCGGTGATATAGAGTCTATTGTATCCGTTTCAAATCCTGCAGATTTCCATGCGGTTACACCGCCTTTTAAGTATCCAAGTGTATTGTCAAATCCTACACGTGATAGTCTTGTAATGGTTTCTACTTCTAAACCTTCTGGAGTAACCAATAAAATAGGTTGTTTTGTATCTCTAATTAAAGCACCAACCCATGGAGCAAATTGTCCATTAAGACCAATAAATATTGAGCTTGGAATATGTTCTTTAACAAATTCGGCTTCATTTCTAACATCTAATATCAATGCTTCAGTTTGGTTGGCAATAGCTTCAAATTCTTTTGGAGATAGAGGAGTGTCTCCTTTTTTTAATATCGTATCTAAACTTTCATACCCGTTTATATTCATCATCACATTTTGAGGAAAATAAGCAGGAGGTGGCGTTAAACCATCTAATAATTCCGCTTTAAATTCTTCTTTAGTCATGTCGGCTCTTAAAGCGTAGTTGGTCTTTTTTTGATTTCCTAAAGTATCTGTTGTTTCTTTACTCATGTTTTTACCACAAGCACTTCCAGCACCGTGATTTGGATAAACAATTAAATCATCACTCAAAGGCATGATTTTATTCCTTAAGGAATCAAATAAATAACCCGCTAATTTATCCTGCGTTAAATCTTCAACTAATGCTTGAGCTAAATCAGGACGTCCCACATCACCAATAAACAAAGTATCGCCTGTGATAATACCATGTTGTTTTCCGTTTTCATCAGTAAGTAAATAGCAAGTGCTTTCTAACGTATGACCTGGGGTATGAATTACTTTAATTGTATAATTTCCTACTTTGTATTCTTGGTTATCCTCTGCTGTTGTACAATCGTACCCGCATTTTGCTGTAGGGCCAAAAATAATTTCAGCACCTGTTTTTTTTGCTAAATCAATATGACCTGAAACAAAATCTGCATGAAAGTGTGTTTCAAATATATATTTAATTTTAGCATTATCTTTTTGCGCTCTATCAATATAGGGTTGAACTTCTCTTAAAGGATCAAATATTGCGGCTTCGCCATTATTTTCAATGTAGTAAGCAGCGTGTGCTATACAACCTGTATATATTTGTTCGATTTTCATATATTTATATTTTATTTTTACAAATTTACTATCTAAATTTTATTTTTATGTACCTAATGTTACATTTCTTTTAATAAGATTACAGCAGCCATAAGTAATACAAAGTAAGCAAATATCTTTTTTAATTGGTTTTCATTGGTGTATTTTGTGAGATACATTCCAATAAATATTCCGACTACAGATAGGATTGAAAAACTTATTAAAAAGCGCCAATCAATTATTAAATTTTGTACATCACCAATAAATCCAACCAAAGAGTTCATAGCAATAATGAATAGGGAAGTTCCAACAGCTTTTCTCATGGGTAACTTGGCAAACAAAATTAACGATGTAATGATTAAAAATCCGCCACCAGCTCCTACTAAACCGATAATGATTCCGATTGTAAAGGTTTGAATTCCAATTAAAATTAAATTTCTCTTTTCCTCGTTGTTAGTGTCTTGACTTTTTTTCTTTAATACCGAAAGCGCCCCAAAAATCATAATTACTGCAAAAAAAAGCATTAAAAACGTATTTTTTGTGATGAGAATTGGTGCTTCTAGGATGATGTCAGGAATTCTGGGTACAATATATTTTCGGGTTAAGTAAACTGCTATGAATGACGGAATCGCAAAAATGAATCCGTTTTTGATGTCTACTAAATTTTTTCGGTAGTTTTGAATCGCCCCAAAAGTTGATGTAGTTCCTACAATAAATAACGAATAAGCCGTTGCCGTAACTGGATTTATACTCATTAAATAGACTAAAATAGGTACGGTTAAAATAGAACCACCACCGCCTGTTAGTCCTAAAACTAATCCGATAAACAATGCGCCAACGTAGCCTAAAATCTCCATTAGAATTGAAGGATTTCGATTTTATTTCGGTGTAATTTGATTTTTCCTTTTAGCTCTAAAGCTTTTAATAATCGAGAAATTACAACTCTTGAAGTATGCATTTCATAAGCAATTTCTTGGTGCGTATTTTTGATTTCGGTATCGCCTATAACTTTTGCTTTGTCTGTTAAATATTTGTACAAACGTTCATCTAAATTCATGAAAGCTAAGGTGTCGATTGCTTCTAACATTTCATTTAAGCGAACATTATAGCTGTCAAAAACGAAATTTCTCCACGTTTTGTATTTGGTCAACCATTCTTCCATTTTTTCAACAGGAATCATTAACATAGCGCCATCAGTTTCAGCAATGGCACGTATTCGACTTTTCGATTGTCCCATACAACATGTTAATGTCATCGCACACGTATCACCACGTTCTAAAAAATACAACAATAATTCATCTCCATTTTCATCTTCTCTCAATATTTTAATCGCTCCAGTTAATAAAAGAGGCATAGTTTTTATGTAATCACCAATTTCAATTAGGTAATCATCCGCTTTAAATTCTTTGTAAACCGTTACTTTTGCAATTTCATCCAATAAAGCTTCTTCAAAAATATAGCTATATGCTTGATCTAAAATATCTCTCATTTGTAATCCTTTTTGTAAAGATACGACGAATCTTTAAAAATCAAATGTTACTTTTGTTACAAAGAAATCGAATTTTCGAAATATGACTTCAAAAAGATACAATAAAACCAATTTTCATAAACACACTTTTTGTGAGTTTGCAGAAGTAGAACTTGCGACTATTTCTAAAATTGATTGGACTTACCAAAGTAAATCGGGAAGTGGTTATTGTTTTACAGAGAAAGGTGTTTATCGAATTTCGAATCATTGGGGAAGAGTTGCAAATTGTAGATGGCGTTTGATTTCAAATTCAAGTTCAAAAATTAATAATAGTTTGCAACGAGTTGGATATGCCCATTGGTTTGATTTTTATCCGAATAATGAAATCGAAAACTTATTTTATATTGAGGTGAATTTCGATACAAAAGAAGTAACATTTCAACACAAAAATAATCCCAGCTACGATGGAAAAATTGTTTTACGAAATGCTTCTGAAACCGCTAAAGTAATTCGACAAATCAAAGAAATTTTAGAATCTGATGCCTGGGCAAAATACTATTGTTTTGAAGATATCGAAAAAGTGAGATTGCATGTAATTCATACATTAATAAGTACTAATGTTTCTTGGAATCAAATTAGAAAAGAATTAAAATAACCTATGGAAGATAAATTTATAGCGATAAAAAAGAATGTTCAGTTAATTATTGATTATATGGCATTGCAAAATTATTCAGAAGCTAGTATAAAGTTGATTAAAGTGAGTGATGATTTAGACAACATGATTGATGCAACTACTGATGAAGTAATTTTGAGAGAAATTAGTAAATATCAAGTCTTATTGAATCATTTACAGATTAAAATGAGTACGAAAGAATAGTTAGTTCCCTTTTAATCGTTTAAAAATTTTTTGTAAGAGTACTTTTCCTTCTCGTTTGTCTTTTGGAACTTCCTTTGCCCAATAGATACCATCAGACATTGGAATCATTTGGTAACTAAAAGCAAATTGAGTGTTTTTGGACGAATTGTTTAAAAGACCAAAACGTAAATCATTAAAATATAAGCGCTGATTTTGTTCAGTAACTAAATACCAACCTTCGCTTATTTTTTTAAGCTGTTGAAAATCAAATGAATTTATTAACTTTTCTTCTAAAGATTTATTTTTGGGATAAAAAGTAAAGTGAATAGTTTGAGAATCAAATAGGGAATAATCGGCAAGATAGTAGCCGTTTTTGGTTGAAATATTTGCGTTCCAAAGGATGCAATTTAAAGCTGTGGGTTTAACAATTAATTCTTGATAAACTAAATTTTTATTTTGCAATGCGTTTTCAAATTGATGTACTGCAAAAAGTTTTAATATACATGTCAAAAGCAGATACGATGAACTAATAACCAATCCTCTAATCAGGTATTTTCTACGAACGATAAAATCTTTATTTTTCCAAACTAAAATCAATGAAATTAGAAGAGGAATAGTATACATTGGGTCAATTACAAAGATAGTTTTTAAAGCAAATCGGTTTTCTAACGGCCAAAGTATTTGCGTTCCCCAAGAGGTAAACAAGTCTAATAAAACATGCGTAACCAAACACCAAAATGCTAGTGAAGTCGCGCTTTTGAAATTAATTTTATCATGTTCTAGTTTCGCGATTGCCCAACCCAAAACAGGTGATATTAAAGCAAAAAAGAGTAGCGAATGACTTAAACCTCTATGAATGGCAAGACCTTCAACATCACTCATAAATTTTCCAACAACAATGTCTAAATCAGGAATAGTACCTAAAATAGCACCATACAAAAAGGTTTTGTTTTGCAGTTTTTTTCCAGCAACCAATTCGGCTGTGGCAATTCCAAGGACAATTTGTGTAAGTGAATCCATAACTAGCAATTGCAATTCAAAAGTTCCAATTACAAAATAACTAGGAGTTCCGAATTGTAAATTCAAATGTACTCATTATCCTCAAAAATAACATTCCAAAATTGTATCTTTTTTTACTGCTAAAAAGCAGATTGCAAAAATCAATATTTTTGTTATCACCAAATATTCTTATTCACTTGAAGAGAAAGATAAAAGGTTAAATTATTTTCTAAAATATTACCATTGGTGCTTTAATGAATTTACATATGCAACAAATCAAACCATACTTAGCAACGGTTGTTTTTGCTTAAATCACGTTTAAAAAGAATCTTTTTATTGTGCTCAATATAATCGCTCGATAGAATCAAATAAGGATGATTAGGTGAAAGACCAGCACTAAGGCTTTTTATAATTATCTTATCGTTAACCTTTAGGTTTTTTAACTTTTCAAATTCTTTTGGAATAAACTGCATCAAGTATTCTTCGTTCTTAATCTTAACAGTAAGCCATTTTGGACCTGATGAATTTGCATTTTTGCGCTTAAAAGTAACAGAGGTTACCATCGCTTCCATAGGAGTGAATGCTTGTACCTCTTTCTTTATTTTATCATAAGAAGCTTGTGTTTTTTTTACCTTCAGGAGAAGCCTCCCATTTTTTGTATTGGATACCATCGGGAGAAGCTTCCCATTTTTTTCGTTGTTCTAAGATGGTTTTCTGGTTTACAACAGGCAACGTTTTTTGAATTGACTTGCTTTCATTTTTAGTTTCACGATTTGCTAATACGAGAACACTCACCACAACTATCGATACCATAAGTACAGAAAAAACTTTTTTCATAAGGCTCCTATTTTTTAAATTAATGAAGCAAATATAGCTTGATTACTTCCTATCAACCGATTATAGAATGTAAAAAGAAATGTAAATTTTGTAAAAAAAATGTAAAACACCAGTGCTATCGTCTAAATATCTTATTCTGATAAAGCAATATTCGCATAGTCTATTGTGAATATAGCTGTTTGCAGTTCACTTATCACAATTTATATTAAAATGCTAATTTTTACCGCTATAGCAGTAATTAAAACTTTTTTGTGATTTATTTATCAAAAGAAATAGCTTTTATCATCTTTTTACCGCTATAGCAGTAAAAAAATGATATTTTCTCTCCTTTTTATGCTCTTGTAATATTAAATTGTTTATTTTTACCGCTTAAACAGTAAAAAATGAATGATTTTGATTTAGGTGCTTTAGTGAAAGACCATCGTAAAAAAGCAGGACTTACACAACTAGAGTTAGCCAACTTAGCTGGAGTAGGGAAGACGACTGTTTTTGATATTGAAAAAAACAAAGAAACTGTTCGTTGGAATAGTCTTATTGCGGTGCTCCAGGTTTTAAATATTAAATTGGAATTCAAAAGTCCGTTAACTAAATAATTATGAGAAGGGCAATAGTAATGGTTCATGGAAATAGAGCAGGAGTGCTGACTGAAGTTTCTCCAGCTGAATATTATTTTGAATATGATGAAGACTATGAAGGTGAAGCAGTTTCTTTGACTATGTCTTTAAATCATAAAAAATATGGTTACAAATCGTTTCCACCATTTTTTGAAGGCTTATTGCCTGAAGGAGTGATGTTAGAAGGTTTATTAAAGATTGCTAAAATTGATAAAAAAGATTATTTCTCGCAACTAATTGCAACTGGAAACGATTTAGTAGGTGCAGTAACGGTTAAATCGATGGAAGATGAATAGATGTCCAATTACATACGAGTTATGTGCTAACTATAAATACAGCGAAAAAGGACTTCGAATGATAGCTCCTAAATTGACTCATTTGAATGATTTACCATACACAGCTGCTGAACTTCGACAAGAAGCCGCAAATAGAGCAAAAAAGTTATCTATTCAAGGTGTTCAACCCAAGTTGAGTGCTACAATTTCAGTTGCTAAACAAGAATTTAAAATTGTTGACCAATTTGGAACATATATTATTAAACCTCAAAATGATTTATTTCCTGAATTACCAGAAAACGAAGATGTAACTATGCGAATGGCAAAAGTGTTTGGTTTAGATGTTCCCTTTCACGGAATGTTATATGCTAAAGATGGTAGTTTGTCATATTTTATTAAACGTTTTGACCGTTATGGAAAAGGAAAAAAAATAGCAACGGAAGATTTTGCGCAATTAACAGGTAATACAAGAGATACAAAATATCGTTTTACAATGGAAAAACTTGTTCCTGTAATCGACGAATTTTGTTCGTTTCCGGCTATTGAAAAAGCGGATTTTTTTAAAAGAATACTTTTCTGTTATGTTACTGGTAATGAAGATATGCATTTAAAAAACTTTTCATTGATTACCAAAAATGGTAAAACAACGCTTACACCAATCTATGATTTTTTAAATTCAAGTATAGCTATAAAAAATCCTGAAGAAGAAATTGCATTAACTTTAAAGGGAAAGAAAAGTAATTTTAAAGCTACAGATTTTATAGATTATTACGCAAAAGATAGATTGCAATTAAATGAAAAAACAGTTACGACTATCCTTGAACAAATGCACAATGCAATTCCAAAATGGAAAGAACTGCTTGACATTTCTTTTCTTTCAGAAGAAATGAAAAATAAGTATTTTGAATTACTAAAGTATAAGTTGAATTTGTTTTTGTAAATATAATTTTATTTGCCGATACAGAAATAATGAGTTATTGATTTTAAAAGGCTTCGATGAAATGAGGTACAAATAAGGTACATCGATTTGATAATTTTAATGTTTTAATAATGATTGCAATACAATTGCAATTATCAATATAGATCATTATTCCCACAAACGGCTGTTAGCCACTGCCTCATATATTCATCAAGCCATCCATGATTACCTGTTTGATATCTGGGTATGAATATAAAGTTAAAATGATTATAAAAACAGTAATTCCAATTAAAATTTACAAATAAAAGAAGTTCATTTGCTTTTTTCTTGATTTCTATTCCCTCCAAATTCTATAAACATATTAAATGAGATAGTAGATACTTTTCTATCCGTAGTTTTTAAAATCGAATTTAACCCCCATTCATATCTTGTTCCTAAACTGATTTTATTACTTATTTGGTGTCTAAAATCAAAGAACAGAGAAGAATAATTTGTTGTTTCACTACTTACGTCTTTGGAACCCGTTGTAGTCTTAAGTTC
>JBILST010000008.1:0-22215 GCA_044371865.1 Flavobacterium sp. | reverse complement strand
TTAAAAATAAGAACTCATACGAATTTCCTTTTTTCGCATAAATATCAATTTGAGCCGGTAAGTTGGAACCTGAATTTTTCTCTTCAAACATCGAAATCGGAACAATTTGCGAGTAGCGAAGATTTTTATTTTGGTACGTATTGTAAATGCCTTTTGACAACCATTCGCCATCTTCCAAGCCTGTGTAAACGTTTTCACCTTTTTTGGCAACTACAATTGCTGTTCCAGTATCTTGGCAAGAAGGCAATTGCCCTTCTACAGCTACTGCGGCATTTTGCAATAAATTATAAGCCACAAAACGATCGTTGTCTGTTGCTTCTGGGTCTTCGATAATGTTTCTTAGTTTTTGTAAATGAGCCGAACGCAACATAAATGAAACGTCGTCCATAGCTTCTTGTGCTAATAATTCTAATCCTTTTGGGTCAACCACTAAGATTTCTCTATCGCCAAGTTGCTCTACTTTTACGTAATCAGAAGTTAATTTTTTGTAGTTTGTATCGTCTTTTAGAATAGGATACGGGTCTTGATATAAAAAGTCCATTTGTGTGTATGTTTTGAAAGGTAAAGTTACGGATTTTTGTTTTTCTAACCTGCAAGGTTTTTAAAACTTTGAGGAATTAATTTACAATATAAATTATTATTCCAACTATAATTAAAAACAAAACGAAACCTATTCTGGTATTCCAATTTTCATTCTTAATTTCGATGAATGGTTTTTTTCCTGAATAGCAAATCCATTTAGCCAGCATGCCAAGTCTTTTAAAAAAGAAGTACATGCTTTCTTGTCCTAAATTGATAATTATATCTTCAAAAAAACTCATTATTTAATTTAAAAGATTTTGTAAAATTTGCGGGAATTTAAGCTAAAAAAATTATTTACTTGCTTTGTAATAACAATAAATCCCAACAATAAAAATTAATAAACCTGCTAAAAATTCAAAATGAATATCTTCATCTTCAAAGAGGAAAACATCTTTAGAATCATTTGTTATTAGATTGATTTTATCTCCAACATTTATTGAGCAACGACCTTCTAACCTTTTACTTTGTTTCTTTTCATTAAAGTAAAAAGTAAAATAAGCTTTAGAAATTTTTGAAGATTCGCTACACGAAATAGGTACTGAGAAAACACTAACAGTGACTTTGTTTCCAGAATTTAATATTTTGTATTCTTGATATGTTTTGTAAAATGCAACAAAACTGATTAGAACAATTAATATTGAAGCATATTTAAGCATTTTATCCATCTTCTAAAAAAACCAACTCGCCACAAAAATGGCCGTAATTACACAGATTAAATCTACTAAAAGCATCATTCCTAAGGTATAACGCGTGTTTTTTACGTTGATACTTCCAAAATAAACGGCAATTACATAGAAAGTTGTTTCGGCACTACATTGGAAAATACAACTCAATCTTCCAGTTAATGAATCAGGGCCAAATTGTTTCATTGCATCAATCATAAACCCTCGTGATCCACCAGAACTAAAAGGACGCAACATCGCCACAGGAAGCGAATCAGTGATTTCTTTAGCGACATCCAAATGTGCAAAAACAAACGAAATTCCGTAGCTGATGTTTTCAAACAAACCACTATTTCTAAATAACGATATCGCCACTAACATTCCCATCACATAAGGAAAAATAGTAACTCCCGTTTTTAATCCGTTGTTGGCTCCTGATACAAAAGTGTCGAAAATGGTGGTTTTTTGATCTACAAATTTCTTTTCTTGAACGAAAGAAAAAATCAAAGTTCCACCAATAATTAGTATCAACAACAATCCCGAAAGATTAGAAGTAAAATAATTTTTTCCGATTAAATCTAAACTGTTTACGTAAAATAATAATCCAACAATGGCGCCGATAACTCCCATTAAAACCGCTAGTAGAGAAGCGCTTTTAAAATTAACTCGTTGTTTAATTCCAACCAAGATAAAAGCAGCAATTGTTCCTACGAAAGAAGTAATAATACAAGGCAACATTACATCGGCAGGATTGGCAGCATGTTCAGCCGCTCGATACCCAATAATTGAGGTTGGAATTAAGGTTAAACCCGCAGCATGTAAGCACATGAACATAATTTGAGCATCACTTGCTCGGTCTTTATCATCGTTGAGTTCTTGTAAACTTTGCATGGCTTTTAATCCAAATGGAGTAGCCGCAGAATCCAGACCTAAAAAATTGGCTGCAAAATTCAATGTCATGTATGATATGGACTCGTGATTTTTTGGAATAGAAGGAAATACTTTGGCAAATAGCGGACTTAATTTTTTAGCCAATCTTTCAGAAGCTCCAGATATAATAAGCAATTCCATAATTCCGCAGAAAAAGGACAAATAAGCTATTAAAGGCAGAATCAAATCGAACAAACTGCTTTTAGTCATGGGTAATAAACCATCAGCTTTTTGTTTTCCACTGTAGATTTTTACCGTTTGATTGTTGTACACATAGGTAGTATCAGCATCAGCTTCATTTTTATTAATAATGAATGTTTTATCTTCCGCTTTTTGCACACTGTCTTGCACAAATTGTGGCACTTCTTTTAAATACTTTTCTCCAATTAAAAGAGGTTCTCCCTGTTTTCCATTCAAAACATAATCAATAGAATAGTATTGTGAGGAGAATAATCCGAAAACAATAAAAAAGATAGAAGATATGAATATCACTAACCAAAATCTGCTTAAAACCATAAATTGTTATTTTTTCGTAAAAGTAATATTAAATCAACAAATATTAAATAAATATAAATGTTTTAGAAAATTAGAGAATTAAATTTATATTTGTTAATTAATCACTAAAAACCCTACTAATAAACATGAAAATCAGAACATTAATACTTATTTTTTCATTAGTTTTTTCTGGATTTGTTTTTTCTCAAACTAAAGAAGATGTGGAGAAAATAACCAAAAATTACGATTTGGAGAAATTAAAAGAATTGCAAGTTTCTTACAAGAGTAAAGAAGCTGCAGAAAAAAAAGCTGCTTACGAAGCTGCAGAAAGAAATGGTTGGCCTATTATTATTGAAAAAGATGGTGTGTACCAAGAATTAATGAAATTAACTCCTGATGGATATCCGTTGTATTATGCTACTGAAAGTAATGTAGTTGCGGCTAGATCAACTAGGGCAAACTTTTTAAATTCTGGTGGAGGGTTAGGATTATCTTTGGATGGTCAAAATATGGTGGCAAGAGTTTGGGATGGTGGGCCAGTTAGAGGGACTCATCAAGGTTTTTATACAAGTAGTACTAACACTACTAGTAGAGTAACAGCTGTTGACACACCTTTTTCGTCACCCTCTACAAACAGCAGTCATGGTACACATGTTACAGGTACAATTTTAGCTTTACCTTGGAATACATCTGCGACAGTTCTTCCAATTAAAGGAATGGCAACAAGTGCAACAGCGAGAACTTTTGACTGGACAGACGATGAATCAGAGGCAGTTTCAGAGGTTGCATTGGGGATGTTATTATCTAACCACTCTTATGGTGTGCCTGTAAGTCAAATTGTGAATGGAAATCTAAGTGTTTTACCATCTTGGTACATTGGAGCTTATGTTGAAGATTCAAGGATCTGGGACGAAATTGCATACAGTGCTCCTTTTTATTTACCTGTTTATTCTGCTGGAAATGATGGTAACAATGATAATAATCCTGAACCAATATCTTTTGGTATAGATAAATTAGTTGGTAATAAAGTGGCAAAGAACGTCTTAACGGTTGCTAATGCTGGAGATGCAATAATTGCTGCTGATGGATCTTTAACTTCTGTTAATATAAATTCAGGAAGTAGTCAGGGGCCAACTGATGATAGAAGAATTAAACCAGATATTGCAGGAAATGGAACTGGATTAGATTCTCCAATTAGTACTAGTAACACAGCTATTTCAAATTATTCAGGTACCTCTATGGCTGCTCCAAATGTAACAGGAACATTACTTTTATTGCAACAACATTACAAAAATGTTACAAATAGTTTCATGAGGTCAGCAACACTTAAAGGTTTAGCTTGCCACACAGCGGATGACGCAGGTGAAATTGGACCAGATCCTTTTTTTGGTTGGGGATTATTAAATGCAAAAAAAGCTGCTGAAACTATAAATAATAACGGTTTAACATCATGGATTTCTGAGGAAAGATTAAACCAAGGTCAAACGTTTACTATGACTGTTAGATCAAATGGAGGAGCTGCAAACCCTCTTATTGCATCTATTACGTGGACAGATGTTCCAGGAGCTGCAAATAATAGTCTAATAGTTAATGATCTTAAAAGAGCTTTAGTTAATGATTTAGATATAAGAATAACTAAAGATGGTGTTACTACTTTTTATCCTTGGAAATTAAATAGTATTGACCCTACAATGCCAGCAATAAGAACTGAAGATAATAATATAGATAACGTTGAGTTAGTGAGAATTGATTCTCCAGCTGCGGGGGATTATGTAATTACAATTACTCATAAAGGTAATTTAGTTAATGGTGGTCAGAATTATTCGCTTGTTGTTACAGGAATTGCATCAAGTTTTGCTATTGTTCCAACTTCAGACAATGTTCAATCGTGTAGTAACCAGAATGTAGTATACACCTTTGGTTATAAACAGACTGGTGTTGGCACAACAAATTTTTCAGCTACTAATGTCCCACCAGGTGCAAATGTGTCTTTTTCGCCAACTAGTTTAAGTGCAAACGGTACAGTTACAATGAATGTTACTAATTTAGGTTCTGTAATACCGGGTCTTTATAACATAGGTATTGTTGGGAATAACGGTACAGAAACTGAAACAAGAATTAAGTCATTAAGAGTGTTTAGCTCTACTTTTACTCCAATTACGTTAACAAGTCCTTTAAATGGATTTAATGGTACTCCAACTTCAATTAATTTAGATTGGCAAGATGACATTAATGCAGAAAATTACCTTGTTCAAGTTTCTACAACCTCAACATTTACTTCAACTGTAGTTAATCAAGTAGTACAAGAATCTAATTTTATTGCATCTAATTTAAACCAAGATACTGTTTATTATTGGAGAGTGGTTCCTTCAAATAGATGTGGTTCAGCAACAAATGCATCTGCAATTGTAAATTCTTTTAAAACAGGAATTATATCATGTGGTAATATATTTAACGCAACGGATTTTTCTGATGCCACAATTGCTACTACTGCTAATGTTACTGCTTCAGTTCCAATAAATGTTACAGGAGGAATAATAATAGGTGATTTGGAAGTGACTCTAGATATTTCACATACTTGGATTGGAGACATGATAATTTCTCTTCAGGGACCTGCTTCAATAGGTAGTCCGGAAATTATTTTACTGAACCAACCATGTACAGGTAGCGGTTCTACTTACCCAAATATTTTAGCGACACTAGATGAAGCAGGTGCTGCACTTGTTTGTGAAGCAACATCACCTGTTGTTAGAGGTATCGCAGCACCTTTTGAAAGTTTTACAGCTTTTAATGGGTTGAATGCCGATGGAGTTTGGACATTAAAAGTTTCAGATGTTGGTAATAACGATGGTGGAGCTATTAATGCAGTTTCTTTAAACTTTTGTAACGTTGTACCAGGTACATTAAGTTCTAGCGATAATGTTTTAGGCACTTTAAAAGTTTATCCTAACCCTGCTAAAGGAATAGTAAATATTGATTTAGGAAATATAACTGGAGATACAACTTATGAATTGTTTGATGTGCAAGGAAGAAAAGTAATTTCTAAAGTTTCTTCTTCAAATTTTGAAACATTAAATGTTGAAAATTTATCAGAAGGAATTTATATGCTAACGGTTCAAAACGGAAGTGCAAAAACAACTAAAAAATTGGTTATTAATAAATAATCATGTTTAGTATATAATAAAAAGGGAGCTAATTAGCTCCCTTTTTTTGACCTTATTAATATGTAATTTTTCTTGAATTTTTGGAATAAAAATATCCATCTTTTAATGTTGTTTTTTCAATCCAATTTCCAAATTGGTCGTATTTGAATTTAATACTATATTCTCCTTCTAAATTAGCTTTTTTAAATATTTCACTTTCAAAATCAAAATACATTAAATCCCAAATTTTTATTTCATCTTTGGTTTGAAATTTTGAAAAGCTTTCTAAATTTCCATCTTCATCATAAAAGTAATCATAACCTTCTAACTCTAATAAGTTTATTTGTCTTTCTAATTGCCCTTTTTTATTGAATATTTTAGTAATAATAGGTCTAAATTTATATTTTATATGGTTAATGTTAATTTGTTTAGTACCGTTTTTGTAGGCTGACAAATCTTCATTCATTTCTTCTAGACCAAAATCTGTGGTATCAATAGTTGATTTATAATAAATTGTTTTAACTAATCTAGCTTCATTATCATACATAAAGCATTCATAATTTTTAATAAATCCTAAAAATTGGCCAACATTATCTTTTGCCTTAAATAACTCAGTTTTAGTAATTATTTTTTTGTTAGTATTATATTTATAATCTAAATCTCTTTCTTCTTCAGTTAAAACTTTAGTAGTGTAAGTCTTTATAAAAGTTGTAGAATCTTTTGAATATTCCCAATCACCATCATTTATTATTTCACCATTTTTATTAAACACATTAAAACATCTGGTTTTGTGGCCAGTATTGCTTGTGTTTTCAATATATTCTTCTTTTATCTTTTTATGCTCATTTTTTTGAGAAAATGAAAAAATTGAAGTCAAGTAAAAAACGAGTAATAAATTATTTTTAAAGTTCATCTTTATAATTTAAGTATTTAAAAACCTTTTCATCTATCTCAAGTATTCCGAATTCTAAATCAGGCTTTTGTACATTAAAGTTTTCTTTATTTGAAAAATAGTTGCTTTTCAATATAAATAATTTTATCTCACCTTTTTGTTTAAATAAAACGCCTTTATACGGTTTTTCGTCTTTAGTAAATCCTGTAAATGAATCTAATATTAAGAATTTATCTGTTTTTAAATATTCTTGTAAAAGAATTTCTTCATCAAAAGTTACTACTTTTTCTTTCTTTATTAAATTTTTTGATAAAACTTCAATAGAATAATTTTCTTTAATAAAATCAATTGTTTTTGTAATCATTAAACCATATTTCCTTGCTAAATATTCTTTTTTTGGAAGTCTATTTTTATAATCAAATTCTATTTTATTTGATTCCAATTTAACTTCTGAGATTCCCATCTCAATAAAATCAATTCCTCCATTTTCGCTATTTGCGGCTTTACTTTTATCAATTTTATAAATAAAGTATAATCTAACTCTTGCATCATCTAAAAGATAAAAATTGTCTTCAATATTATATTTATTGACATATTGTCCAATAAAAACTTCTTGATTTGGATATATTTCTATGTTTGCGTCTTTTGTGTAAATATTCCAACAACGTAATCTTCCTTTTTGGTCTTTTAATTTTCTCCACTTTCCATCCTTTAATATCTCAGCAACAAATTCAACGGTAGGATTAAAAATATCAATTATGAAATTAAAGTCTCTTGCTTTTAAAAGAGTAATTGATTTTTTACTATTATTTTTAATTTTAAGATCAAATTCAAATTCATGATAAGAGCTGTCATTCTTTATAGCTATAAGTTCTAAATTGTTATTTTGGGCAATAATATTGAAGCCTACAAGTAGAAAAATAAAAATGATTATTTTTTTCATTATTGCTTTTTTATACATGAATAATTTCATCTTCTACCAATAAATCTTCTCTTCTTAATCTCAGAAAAATTTGTGCCACTGCAATAACATCTTTTTCACAGTAAGTAATAATTCTATCAATGTCATTTTCTATATAAAAAACGCGAGCAACCTCACTACCATCAATATCATCTTTTGGAGATGGAATTCCTAAAACTTTTGTAAGTAATTTTAATGAAGTAAAGTGTTTGTAATCACCAAACTTCCATAATTCTAAAGTGTCAAGATGAGGAACTTCCCAAGGTTTTTTCCCGAATAAATTTAGTTTATTTGGTAAAGCAATTCCATTAATAATCATGCGTCTAGCAATAAATGGAATATCAAACTCTTTGGCATTATGGCCACATAGTACATGCTGCGCTCCATTGAAATGGGTGTTTAGTAAATTTGAAAAATCTTTTAAAATCTTTTTTTCATCACCCCAAAAACTGGTTACACGAAAGTTTCTAATATCTCCTTTATTTACAAAATAGCCCACAGAAATGGTGATAATTTTTCCAAATTCAGCCCAAATCCCGGCTCTTTCATAAAAATCTTCAGCAGATACTTCGTCTTTTCGTTGGTATTGTGTTTTGTGTTCCCATAAATACCGTGTTTCTTCGTCTAAAATGCCATAATTTTGGTGTTCCGGAACAGTTTCAATGTCTAAAAAAAGAATGTTGTTTAAGTTAATTTTCTCAATCATTTTTGTATGGTTTGTAGTTAGTTTTTTAATTATTATACTTCCATCAGTATCATTTTTTTCTCATTTTCAACATTTCATATGCTTCTTCCACATAGACATATAAATCTTCACTATGAGGGTCGTATGATGTTTGAACACCTTTTAAATGGCCTAATCGAACAATAATTAATTCATCTTCTGGAATTACAATTACAAATTGACCTAAATGACCACGCATATAATATAAATCTTTTCCTAAAAAGTTATGCATCCACCAGCCGTATCCGTATTCAGGACTATTTTCAAAACGTGGCGTAATACATTTTTTTACAAACGTACTATCTAATATTTGTTGATCATTCCACTTTCCATTATTCAAATATAATTTTCCGAATCTCGCAAAATCTCTTGCGTTGCTGGCGATACAACAATAAGCCTTTTCAATTCCATCTGGAGCTTCATCGAGTTGCCAAAGCGCGTCGTTTTCAGCTCCCATAGGTTGCCAAAAATGTTTTGAAACATAAGCAGATAAATGTTCTCCAGTCGCTTTTTCAATACACATGGCTAATAATTGAGTAGCACCGCTTAAATATTTGAAAGATTGACCTGGTTTTTCATTTATGTCTAAGTTTAATATTACATTTTTTAAATCATCATCAAAATAAGCTCGGGTAACGATTGAAAATGGACTGTAATATTTTTCATCCCAACTTAATCCCGAAGCCATTGAAGACAAATCACCAATGGTAACTTCTTTAGCATATGTCCCTTTTAGTTCTGGAAAAAAATCGGTTACTTTTTGATCTAAACTTTTCATTTTCCCTTCCATAATGGCTTTTCCCATAGCCATTGTAACAATACTTTTTGCCATGGAAAAGGAATTTGATTTTGAATTTTCATCAAATCCATCAAAATAACTTTCATGCCAAATACTATCATTTTTAATGATGAGATATGCTATAGTTTGTAGCTCTTTATGATTTTTTGCTAACTCCTCGGTAGCCGGAATAGTGTTGTAATCTGATGCAATTGCCCATGGTTGTGCTACTCCTTTTTTGATTTCTCTATTTGGGAATTCTTTATAATCTTCTAAAAACGCAGTAGTATAGCCTTTAAAATAAATAGTTCTTACGGCTCGTAAAAGATAATCTACATCAAAAATGTACATTAAAATAATAATGCTCGCTAAAACAATTGCGAACCATTTAAAAAATTTTAGAAGGAATTTCATGAGCTACTTTTATAAGATTGCGTTATAAAAGTAGCAAAAAGTGATTTGATTTTATAAAAATCTAAAACAAACTTTCTTGCTTTATTGGATTTTCATGTTCAAGTAACCATTTTTTTCGCCACAATCCACCAGCATAACCCGTAAGTGAACCATCTGTTCCAATAACGCGATGACAGGGTACTACAATCCAAAGTGGATTTTTACCATTGGCAGAGGCTACTGCTCGAATTGCTTTTACATCACCTATTTTTTTCGATAATTCTAAATAAGAACACGTTTTGCCATATGGAATATGAAGTAATTCTTGCCAAACCTTTTTTTGAAATTCGGTTCCTTGCAAATTTAATTTAAATGTGAATTCGGTCCGTTTTCCTATAAAATATTCTTGAAGTTGGGTAACAACTTCAATTAAATCTTTATGAATTATAGTAGATATTTCTACATTTTCATCCATTACATGAATTTTTGAAATTCCGTCAGCATCACCTTTAACTTCTGTAAAACCTAGTGGTGTTTTTATGATTACTGATTCCATATAGTAAATATAAAAAAACCACCTTTATAAAAGGTGGTTTAATAAGATGTAAAAGCTGAATTAATAATATTGTTAAGATTTAATCTCTTCTTTTTTGTCAGTAGCTGGCTCTAATACTTTTCCTTTGAAAGATAAAGTTTTTACTGCTTCAGCACCGTTTTCAGTAGTTGTAATTGTAACTGATTTTTGGAAAACACCACCATTAGCTGCGTTAAAAGTTGCAGCAACCATTCCTTTTTCTCCTGGTTTAATAGGTGTTTTTGTATAATTTGCAGCAGTACAACCACATGCAGGTCTTACATTTGTAATTAGGATTGTTTCTTTTGTAGAATTAGTAAAAGAGAATTCATAAGTTACAGGTTTCCCTTTTTCAATATCACCAAAATCATGCATTTCTTGATCCCATTTAATTGCAGATTGAGCTGGAGTAGCTGGAGTTTTAACTTCAGGCGTAACTAATTGTGCTGATTTAGTTGTTTCTGTTTTTAATTCTTTTGAAGGAACTGTTTTTGCATCTTTTACTTGTGCAAATGAAGCACTAGCTACAAATAAGGCTAAAATTGATAATTTAATTGATTTCATACACTATATGTTTTTAGTTATTTTAAATTTGTCATACAAAACTAAAAAACTTTTCATCCGCTCTTGTTAATTAAATTTTAATGATTGTTAATGACATGTTAACAGTAAATTTATAAACCACTTTTTTTGTAATATCGATCTCATTATGAAGTTTAATAGATTTAATACAATAATTTTTATAGGCTTTTTGGCAATTGTTGGCGTAATTGTTATGCAATTGTTTTTACTTAATCAAGCCTATATTTTTGAAAAAAGGGATATGGAGGATAAAATCCATTTTGCCTTACAAGATGTTGTGGAAAAAATTTACCGAGATAACAAATCAGAATTACCTATTACAAATCCAATAAAAAAAATTTCCGAAAATTATTTTATAGTTAATGTTAATGATGTTTTTGAAAATCAAATTTTAGAGAAATATTTAAAGGTAGAATTTGAAAAAGTAAAATTAGAGTTAGACTTTGAATATGCAATTTATGATTGTAGTTCTGATGCTATGGTATATGGAAATTACATTTCGATTAATGGAAAATCTGAAAGTTTTTGTGCCGATTGTTTTTCAAAAAATAGCGATTTAACATATTATTTTGCTGTTCGTTTTCCAAATATTAAACAAACTTATTTTAAGAGTTTATCACAATATTGGATATTTACGGGCGTGTTGTTTTTGGTCTTAATCATTTATGTGTACTCAGTATTCTTAATGCTAAAGCAAAAAAGATATACCGATTTGCAGAAAGATTTTATCAATAATATGACGCATGAATTTAAAACACCGTTAGCCTCTATTTTAATTGCCTCTAATTATGCGAATACTCAAAAGGAAATTCTTGAAAATCCTAGGTTGTCTAAATACATGCAGATAATTATTAATCAGAGCAATAAACTGAATCAGCATATTGAAAAAATTCTGTATGTAGCTAAAACCGAGAGCAAACAAATTGAACTGGAAAAAACAAATGTTGATTTAAATCTTTTGCTTGAATTGGTTAGAGAAAATATTTTTCTAAAACATCAAAAAGAAATTAGCATCGATATTCAATTGGATCACAATTATAATATTCAAGCCGATGAATTTCATTTTTACAATGTGGTCTACAATATAATGGATAATGCCGTTAAATATTCGGGTCAAAATCCTCAAATTTTCATTAAATCTCAAGAAAATGCCAAGGGATTGGTTTTAAAATTTTCTGATAATGGAGTAGGAATTCCACAAACAGATTTGCCTTTTGTGTTTGATAAGTTTTTCAGAGTAGCACGAGAAGACAGCAAAGATATAGAAGGATTTGGCATTGGGCTTTCGTATGTAAAACGCGTTTGTGAATGGCATAAATGGAAAGTAGAAGTAAAAAATAATGAAGAAAAAGGTATTACAATAACCATCCATATAAATAAAAACGATTATGAGTAAAAAGCGCATTTTGTATGTTGAAGACGATGAAACTTTAGCGTTTTTAACCGCAGATAATTTGGAACAACATTTTGATGTTACCCATTGTGCAAATGGTAAAGAGGCTTTTCATTTATTTTGTAAAGAGCCTTTTGATTTGTGTGTTTTGGATATTATGTTGCCCGATATGGACGGATTTGAAATAGCTACCGAAATAAGAAAACGAAATCAAGAGATTCCTATTATTTTTCTTTCAGCAAAAACCATGAAAGACGACCGAATAAAAGGGTTAAAATTAGGTGCCGATGATTATTTGGTAAAACCCTATTCAATTGAAGAATTGATTTTAAAAATTGAAATTTTCTTGAACCGAAGTCAGAAATCAACCGATAATTCAACACAAAAGCAATATACTTTTGGAAGTTTTCAATTTGAACCTGAAAATTATTTATTGAAAAATGACAGTCAAAAAATCACGTTAACCGAAAGAGAAGCATCGCTTTTAAAATTGTTTTTAGACAATCCAAATACCGTTTTAAAACGCGAAAAAATTTTAATGGAATTATGGGGAAGCGATGATTATTTCTTGGGAAGAAGTTTGGATGTATTCATTTCAAGATTACGAAAAATCATAAAAGAGGAAACCCACGTGAGAATCGAAAATATTCCGCGCGTGGGCTTTAAATTGGTAGTTGAATAATGGTATTATTCGAAACTCATCATATATACTTCTAAAGCTTTTCGGTCTTCAGCGGTCATTGCTTTGGTTATTACAAAATTTGCTTTCATAATTTCATATTGTGAGGCATCTACTAAAGGTTCGCCTTCGCCATTAATAAACGAAGCAATGCTAGCACCTTTTTCTTTATAAATTTTTGCAATATCTTTAATGGCAGGACCAACAACCTTAACGTCTGGTTTATGACAAGCCGTACACGTCCCTTTTCCTTCAAAAAGTTCTTTTCCTTTTGCTAATAAAGGATCAACCGTTGCTTCTGTTGTTGCCTCTTTTTTTTCTTCTATAGGATTTCCATACGCATCAGTTTCTTTCTTTTCACCACAGTTTGTTGCAATTAATGCGAAAGTCAAAACACTAATTGTTTTTAATAAAATTTTCATTTTGATATAATTTAGAACTATCTATAAAATTACACTTTCAATTTTACACGGAGTGTGACAAATGTCACATTACTTATTTAATAAAATAGCTGCTTCTTTGGCAAAATAGGTTGAAATCAAACTAGCACCAGCTCTTTTGATACACATTAATTGTTCCATCATAATCTTGTCGTGATCTAACCAACCTCTTTCTGAAGCCGCTTTAATCATAGCATATTCTCCAGAAACATGGAAAACCGTAACAGGAACATCCACCGCATTTTTAACTTCACGAACAATATCTAAATAGGCAATCCCAGGTTTTACCATTACCATATCAGCACCTTCTTCTACATCCCACAATGCTTCTTTAACTGCTTCAATGCGGTTAGCGTAATCCATTTGGTATGTTTTTTTGTCTTTCGGAACTTCTACATCAGCCTCTTTTGGAGCTGAATCCAAAGCATCTCTAAACGGACCATAAAACGCCGAAGCATATTTAGCCGAATAACTCATAATTCCTACATTATGAAATCCTGCTGCATCTAAACCTTGACGTAAACGCAACACACGACCATCCATCATGTCACTTGGCGCAACAAAATCGGCACCTGCTTTTGCGTGAGAAACCGCCATTTTTACTAAAGCATCATTGGTTGCATCATTAGCCACATCGCCTTTTTCTATAATTCCATCGTGGCCATAAATTGAATATGGGTCCAAAGCTACATCAGGCATTACTATCATTTCAGGACAAGCGGTTTTGATGGCACGAATAGCTCTTTGCATCAAACCGTTATCATTCCAAGCTTCTTTTCCTGTATTGTCTTTTAAATCCTCGCTAACTTTTACATAAATGTTAACCGCACGAATTCCTAAGGCGAATAATTCTTTCACTTCTTCTACCGTTAAATCTAACGTGCGACGGAAAATTCCTGGCATCGAAGAAATTTCTGCCTTTGTATTTTCGCCTTCCATGATAAACATCGGAAACATAAAATCAGCCGGACTCAAGCTGGTTTCGCGCACTAAACTTCTTATAGATTCGTTTACTCTTAAACGACGACCTCTGTGTAATGGGAACATAATTTGATATTCAAATATTGATTGGTAAAATTACTATTTTTTGGACCAGAAATTATGAATTTAACATTTTTTCAGAATCTGATAATTTGGTAAACTCTTTGACTTCTAGAACTGTATTTTTTTATTGGCTTTGTCGTAAACTTCTTTTATTTTTTTAGGTGGATTAAATCGATAACCAAGTGTAAATTTGAAGGTTGAAAAATTATCGTTTAATCTAATTTTTGCATCAGTATCTTGAACAAAATCAGTAAAATTCAAATTGATAAAACTAAAAAATGAATCCACATTATACCCAATTTTAAAACTTCCCGTTACTTCGTATAATGGAGAAACGTCTCCATCCACATCATTAAATCCAAAGCCAGGAGAAAGTCCAGCAGAAACTAAAAACTTTTCTTTTATGACTAAATTATAAAAATAGGAAGCCGAAAGCGTTGCTAAATAAACATCACTATGTTCGCCGCCACTTCCATCGTTGAGATCAAAATTAGTATAATAAAAACTAAAATTAGGAATAAAACTTCCTGCGCTTTTGGTTTGCCATTCTTTTTGATTGGCAATGGTTTTAAACGAAAATTTATCATTAAAAACATAAGAAGTTGTACCGCCAATTTTTGTAGTTCTTAATCTAGGTAAAAATAGGGTTACATCATCTTCTATATAAAATCCTTTCTGATTAATAAATGTGATGGACTGCATCCATTTTTTATGATAAAAACGGGTGCTGATGGTAAATAATTTGGAATCTGAATTGTCTTTGTTTTCTTCAAAAAATTGAGGCGAAAATCCATAACTCACATCAATAAATTTATAGCTGATATTAGCGCCAATTTGTGCTTTTCGGTTGGGAATTAAGCTTAAATGATCCTTTTGTCCACCAGAATCGAACAGAAATTCAAAACTGTTAGAAGTATCTATAAAATATAAACTACTGGTTACTTTTTCGTCATATGATTTAAAAAAAGGAGATGACAACGAGTCGTTTTGAGCCACTCCAAAAAAAGTGCCTATAAAAAAAAACAGGGAGCTTAATTTTATATCCATTCAATAGGTTTTGCTAATACTTTTAGTAATTTTTCTTCTTCACTTCCTGGTTCAGGATGATGGTCATATACCCATTGCACATGTGGTGGTAAACTCATCAAAATACTTTCAATTCTTCCGTTGGTTTTTAGTCCGAAAAGTGTGCCTTTATCGTGAACCAAATTGAATTCCACATAACGACCACGACGAATTTCTTGCCAAGTGCGTTGTGCATCCGTGTATGGTAAATCTTTTCTTTTTTCCACAATTGGAACGTACGCTTGTAAGAATGAATTCCCCACTTCAGATACGAAATTGAACCAATCTTCCATTTTCATCGTGTCGGTTGCTTTTAAATAATCGAAAAACAAACCGCCAATTCCACGCGCTTCAAATCGATGTGCGTTCCAAAAATATTCGTCGCACTTCTTTTTATAGTTCGGATAAAATTCTGGATTATGTTTGTCGCAAGCCGTTTTACAAGTTTGATGAAAATGTTTGGCGTCTTCTTCAAATAAGTAATAAGGTGTTAAATCTTGTCCGCCACCAAACCATTGATTGATGATGTTGCCTTTGTCGTCATACATTTCAAAATAGCGCCAATTGGCATGAACGGTTGGCACCATCGGATTTTTTGGATGAATCACCAAACTCAATCCACAAGCGAAAAAATCCGCTTCTCCTACACCGAACATCTTTTGCATAGTATCGGGCAATTTGCCATGAACGGCTGATATGTTTACACCGCCTTTTTCAAAAACGTTTCCGTTTTCAATTACACGTGTGCGACCGCCACCGCCTTCTGGTCGTTCCCAAATGTCTTCACGAAATTTAGTTCCGCCGTCAATGTCCTCTAATCCTTTACAGATTTGATTTTGCAGGTTTTGTATGTAGTTGTAGAATTTATTTTTCAATTTAAAAGTGTTTAAAAAGTGTTTAAAAAGTGTTTAAAAGTGTTTAAACGGTTTCCCAAAAATAACCTGGAGTATTTACAATTTTTCCTTCCATTCTTAAGGAAGATAAGTAATTAGTCACCTTGTTTCTCTTCTTTTCTTCAGATAATGCTTTAGATAGTTTAGGAATAATTAAATTATCAATTTTATCTCTTTTACATCTTCCATAAGTTCTAAGATAATCTAAAATCATTTTTTTAAAATGAGAATCATCAAAACTTCTATTTTCAAGATATTCTCTTTTTAAATCTTCATTATTCACAGAAACAACAATATCATGAGAAAGATAAATGTTTGGTTTTCTACCTTCAATATATCTGCATTTTTTTAGGTGTTTAAACTCACTTTCGGTAATTTCTTTTTTCTTTTGAACTTTATCAAGAAGTATAATTTCTTCTAATTTTAATTCAGAGTTTTTAATAAGTATCCTTGCAAAGTTTTCATCGAGAATTTTACCAATGATGGTAACTTTTACTTTGTTATCTTCAAAATCAAAATCAGGTAAAGGAAAGAAACGTTGTTTTTGAAAATTAAACATTTTTTTGATTCCTCCACCTTGAGTTTCAATCATATCTAAGTTTTTCATAGCTTCCACTAAGAAAGGATTTCTATAGACTTCTTCAGGCGTATCATTTAAAACTACTTCTTCGACTGATTTAGGCAAAAATGAGCCATAATTTGAAAATACCAAATGATCGTCTTCAAATTCCACAACGTTTATTCTAGCTCCTTTTGTGTAATCTTGATGAGCAATGGCATTGTTTAATGACTCTCGAATAATAAAAGGTTCGTATCTTAATACTTCATCTGGGAATAAAGTGCCTTCTCTTAAATAACGATATTTAAGATTTCTAATTTTTTTATAAACCTCGTCAATGTTTAATAAAAATGGTATAGAAAATATTTCATAGTCTTTATCTTGATTATCTAAACTTTTTAGATTCCATCTAATTTTTACAGTTGAATTTAGATAATGTTCAGATTCTTCTTTGCCCAATAAAATTAGTGCTGTTCTTGTTATTTTACCTTTAATTATAATTTTTGCTTTGTTTAAAAAATCGATATCACTCCATTTACCAATTTCGTCGCTATATTTAGGATTTCTTTTTATAAATTCAATTTTTGCTTTTTTAATAGCTTCTGAATCTAAATCATCAATTGATGCCTCATCAATAATTTCTTTAGACCAATCTTCATTTATTTTAATTTCCGTTAAAATGGCATCCAATCTTGATTTAGTCATTGCAACTAAATTGTCATCTATTCTTTGCCAAGTTTTTTTGTGAGCATAAACAGGAAGTCTAAACAGATGTTTTGGGATTTTGAAAATCCAAATCGTTTTATTAGTGTCTGAAGTTTTGAATTCTTCAACAGAAAATTTTTCAACATCTAAGTTTGTGCAATTTCCGTTTATTCGATAACGAATATCATTAATTGAATATCCAGCAAAATCTTGAATACCAACAATTTCAAGTGTTTCATCTTTTACGCCAATGACTAAATGACCGCCCTGCATATTGGCAATTGCTGAAATATAAGAAACGATGTCATCTCCTTCTTTTCCAGCTACAGAATTTTTTAAAGATTTGAATTCTTTCCATTCGCATTTTTCGTTCTCGATTGGAAAATTGTTAATCAAATAATTTTGTAACTCATTCTCACTCATTAGTTTTGATTTTAAACAAATTTAACAAATTATGCTTTGTATGTAGGTGTATAATTTATTTTTCATGTTCTAATTCATATAATTCCATATCCAATGGAGATTCATTTGGAGGTGTGTATTCATTTAAAAGTGTTCTTTTCCACTCGAAACCACACTTTTCTGCAACTTTACAACTTCCAATATTTGTTTTATGAGCAATAATTTGAAATTTATTGAATCCTAAAACTTCAAATCCATATTTTGAGGTTAGCGCAATAGCTTTTGACATCCAACCTTTGTTTTCGTATTCTGTGCTTATACAATAAGCAAATTCGCCTTGTTTGGTATCCCAATTTATTTCTTTGATGATAATCAAACCTGCTATTTTTGAATTTGAAACATCTTTAATTCCAAATGTAAATTCAGATTTTGAAGCGTTTTCTTTTCTTTTTTCTTCAATATAACTTAAACTATCTTCAATGGATAGATTTTTAGATAATGTAATTGGAAAATAACGTTTAAAGTTATCAAAATTCAAAACCATCATTTCAGATAAACTTTTTGCGTCATCTGCTTGTAAATTGATTATATGAAATGAATCGGTTGTTATCATTGTTGTTTTCTAAGTTGTTTAATCTTGTAGGTTTTGTATCTGGGATGTAGAATTTATTTTTCATTAGTACGAAATCAAGATTATCATTAAAATAATGAATTGAATTAAAACAAATAAAAAGTCAGAATAAAATTTAATCTTTTTCCCTTTATTTAAAAATGAAATAATTATAAGAGTTAAAATTGTAAAAAATATTGTCAAAATAGGCAAAATCGAAATTACATATTCAGACGCTAACTCATTAGAATGAATTTTTAAGAATAAATAATAAATACAATAGCAAAACCAGACTAAATATAAGCCTATTGGAATTGTATTTATTTTGTTTTTCATCTTTCTAAAATTGAAACTTATATCGTTGTTTTATTTCTGGGTAAAATTTTAGTTGTCAATTTATTATTATAGCGATAAAGAAAATAATAATAATCATTAAACTATATTGAATATCAACGTAAAATATCATTTTATTAATCACGTTTGAAATAATTATCCAAAGTGAGGTCAAAAAGAATATTATTATTGACAATATAATTAATCCAAAGATAAACATGCTTGAACCTTCATGCCTGTTATGCTGATCGAGTTCTGGAATAGTTGTAAAAAATTCAAAAAGCAGAAATAAACACCACAAAATACTTATTATTGCGGGGATTAAATTATTATGATTTTTGACTAATTTATTCAAACTTAATTTTTCAAAACTTACAAAAACTACTTCTTATACTCCTTCACCGCCTCAACAAACGCCTTCGCATGATCCACAGGAATATTTGGTAAAATGCCGTGACCCAAGTTTACTATGTATTTGTCTTTTCCAAATTCGTCAATCATTTCGTGAACCATTTTTTTGATGGTTGGTATTGGAGAAAGTAAACGACTTGGATCGAAATTTCCTTGTAAAGTGATATCGCCACCGGTTAAATATCGCGCGTTTCTTGGTGAACATGTCCAATCTACTCCTAAAGCTGATGCTTTTGATTTTGCCATGTCGTTCAATGCAAACCAACATCCTTTTCCAAATACGATAACTTCCGTTTCTTCAGCTAAAGCTTCTACAATTTGGTTGATGTATTGCCACGAAAATTCTTGATAATCTACTGGAGAAAGCATGCCTCCCCAAGAATCAAAAATTTGTATAGCATTACAACCTGCTTTTACTTTTTCTTTTAAGTATAAAATTGTGGTATCCGTTATTTTTTGCAATAATAAGTGAGCTGCAACCGGATTTGAAAAACAAAATCCTTTAGCCGTATCAAAACTTTTTGAGCCTTTTCCTTCAACTGCATAACAAAAAATTGTCCATGGCGAACCTGCGAAACCAATTAATGGCACTTCATCGTTCAACATTTCTTTGGTTAATTTCACAGCATCCATCACGTAACCTAAGGTTTCGTGAATGTTTGGTACAAAAACCTGATTTACTTGTTCAGCTGTACGAATAGGATTTGGAATTATCGGACCTAAATTGTCTTTTAATTCTACATGAATTCCCATCGCTCTTGGTACTACCAAAATATCTGAAAATAAAATGGCAGCATCTGGTTTTACAATACGAATTGGTTGCACGGTGATTTCTGCTGCTAATTCTGGAGTTTCGCAACGCGTGAAGAAATCATATTTATCGCGCAAGGCTCTAAATTCTGGTAAATATCTTCCTGCTTGACGCATCATCCAAACGGGTGGACGTTCAACAGTTTCTCCTTTTAATGCTCTTAAAAATAAATCGTTCTTTAACATGATTTTTGTTTTTCAGACCTAACAGATTTCGAAAACCTTTCAGTTCTTATTTTTATTTATAAAATTTTATTACTTCAGTAATTACATTTTCAACGGTTGGTTGCGATGCAATTATTATGTTTTTATGTCCCGAAACTTCGGGATTGTTTTCCAATGCTTTTGCGGTGGTGGTTCCAATGCAAAAACAGGTTTTATTTTCTAATGTATTGTTTTCCAAAAAGCTATTTACTCCTGACGGACTAAAAAATAAAATCCCATCAAGAGGTTCTTTTAATTGGTGTGGTTTCAGTTTGGTTTCATATACAACTATTTCTTTATAGGCTATTTTGTTTTGCTGAAAATAATATGGAATTGTATTTTTTCTGATGTTGCCACAGAAGAACGTAAACGAATTTTCTTTGTATTTCAAATCAATAACTTGAATCAAATCTTCGGCATAATCAGCACTTTCAATAACGGTGAAACCTTTCTTTTCGAGAAAACTTTTGGTTTTACTTCCCACACACAAACATGAAAAGGAAAGAACGTTTTTCACATCCGATTTCAAAACACTTTTTACCGCTTGTTTACTTGTAAAAATTAAGTAATTGTTTAGTTGAGGTGTTTCAATTGAAACCGATTTGGTTTGAATAAAATTCTTTTCTACAAGTTCTATTCCAGCATCAGAAAACTTCTTTTTTAACGCCTTTGAAAGTTTTTTTGTAGAAAGAATTCGAGTCATTTTAGCTTCTAATTTGATGTTCTTCTTGTCCTAAACAATACGTTTCAATGTCTTTGTTGTATCCGTAAACTACTAAAATATCATCTTCCTGCACGATTGTTTCAGGCGTAGGACGTCCAATAGATTCTTTTACAATTGACTTTTTCCCAATTAAATTACGTTTTTCTCTTTTGCGAATAATCGTAATTAAAGTTAAATGATATGTATCTATAGAGTCTAATTCACCCAATGTTTTTCCGAAGAATTCTGGTTTAGCTCTTACTTCAGAAATTGTAAAATTATCATCTAATTGATAGTTTTCTAGAGTTGATTTGAAGTTAATTTGTTTGGTTAATCGATCAGCCGATTCTTGTTCTGGGTGAATAATACTATAAATCCCCATAGCTTCTAAAACCGTGTCGTGAATAGGTGATAATGCTCTACTGATGATTTTTACATCACTCAATTTTTTAATAATTGCAGTTGTAATTATCGCTGCCCCTTCATTTTCTCCAATAGCTACGACAACTTTATCCGCATCTTTTAAAGGTAAAGCTTCATACGATAATTCATTTGTTGAATCTAAGGCAATTGCATGTGAAATTTTATCTTTGATAAGATTAATTTTTTCGATGTTTTTATCTACACCTATTACTTCGTTTCCTGTTTCAGTTAAACTGATGGCAAGCGACATTCCGAAGTTTCCTAAACCAAATACTATAATTTTCATTTTTGGCACATTAGTTAATTAATATATTTTCTTTTGGATATTCATAGAATTGATGATTCAATTTTTGAAGCATTCCAATTAATAAGTTGAGCATTCCAATACGTCCTATGAACATATCTGCGATAAGAACATATTTGCTAGGTTCTGTTATTGTTGGGGTGAAATTTAAGCTTAATCCCACAGTACTATAAGCAGAAAAACATTCAAAAGCTACTGTTAATAGAGGAGTTCCTTTCGGTTCAAAAATTAACAAAAGTATAATTGAGATTCCGATAGAAATTAATGAAATACATAAAATTGCGAAAGCTCTTGAGGTGGATTCACTTGAAATTCTTCTTCCAAATATTTCAATTCTGCTTTTTCCTTTTGCTACTGCAAATATATTTAAAGTGGCTAATGCAAAGGTACTTGTTTTAATACCACCAGCGGTTGAAGCTGGCGAACCACCAATCCACATTAAAAAAATAATTACTAATAATGAAGGAACTGTCATATTAGCAAAATCAACCGCATTAAATCCGGCAGTTCTAGGTGTTACC